>NZ_JBSGUP010000002.1:0-64677 GCF_053607985.1 Streptomyces sp. NPDC055078 | reverse complement strand
GGCCAGGACCTCTAGGCGACGGTCCGGATGAGCTTCTTGTTGACGAACTCCTCGATCCCGGGCCGGCCCAGTTCGCGCCCGAACCCGGAGCGCTTGACGCCGCCGAAGGGCAGTTCGGCGCCTTCGGCGCCGACGCCGTTGACGAAGACCATGCCGGCCTCGATCCGGTCGGCGACCCGTGCGGCCTGGGCCGGGTCGGTGGTGAAGAGGTACGAGCCGAGACCGTAGGGGGTGTCGTTGGCGATCCGTACGGCGTCCTGTTCGTCGGAGGCGCTGAAGACCATCGCCACCGGGCCGAACAGTTCCTCCTGTGCGGCCGGGTGTTCGGTGGTGAGACCGGTCAGGACCCCGGCCGGGAAGTAGGCACCGCTCCGCTCGCGGGCGCTGTGCAGGGTGGCTCCCTGGGCCACGGCCGCGTCGACCTGGCGGCCCAGGTTGTCGGCGGCGGCGGCCGACGACAACGGCGCACCCGTCTCGCTCGCGAGCAGCCTGGTGGTGAAACGCTCGACGAACGCGTCGTGGAGGTGGTCGAGGACCACGAACCGCTTGGCGGCGTTGCACGCCTGGCCGGTGTTGTCGAGGCGGGCGGCGACGGCGGAGTCGACGACCGCGTCGAGGTCGTCCGTGGACAGGACGATAAAGGGATCGGAGCCGCCGAGTTCGAGGACGACCTTCTTGAGGTGCCGCCCGGCGATCTCCGCGACGGCCGCCCCGGCCCGTTCGGATCCGGTGAGTGAGACTCCGCGCACCCGGGGGTCGGCGATGATGTCGGCGATCTGCTCGTTGGTGGCGTAGATGTTGACGTAGGCCCCGGCCGGGAAGCCGGCCTCGGCGAACAGCTTCTCCAGCAGCGCCGCGGTGGCCGGGCACTGTGGCGCGTGCTTGAGCACGATGGTGTTGCCGAGTGCGAGGTTCGGGGCGGCGAAGCGGGCGACCTGGTAGGCGGGGAAGTTCCACGGCATGATGCCGAGGAGTACGCCCACCGGGCTGCGCCGGAGGACGGCGGTGCCCGGACCGGAGAGGACGTCGAGTGGTTCGTCGGCGAGGAACTCCTCGGCGTGGTCGGCGTAGTAGTGGTAGATGTCGGTGCAGAAGTCGACCTCGCCCTCGGCCTCCTGGAGCGGCTTGCCCATCTCGCGGACGATGCTCGCGGCCAGTTCGGCCCGGTGCTCGGTGTGCAGATCGCCGAGCCGTCGCAGCAGTGCCGCGCGCTCGGCGACGGCGCCGCTGCGCCCCCAGGCGGTGGCCCCCTGGGCGGCGTCGACCGCCGCCGCCACCTCGGCGTCGGTGGCGGTCGGGTAGGTAGCGGTGACCTCACCGGTGGTCGGGTCGGTGACGGCGTACATCATGCCTCCTGGAACTGGTCGGGGACGGCCGCGGCCGCCGGCGCCCCTGCGAGTGCGCATGCGTGTTCCTGTGCCGCGCGCGGGGTGGAGGGGTGCCTCATGGCTCAAGAATCGTTCTTGCACCGGTGTTCGACCGGAGGTCGTCGAACGCCGCCGCCGCCTCGTGCAGGGGCCGGGTGCGCCCGACCAGGTGATCCAACGGCAGTTGTCCGGCCAGGTAGAGGCGGGCCAGTTTCGGGATGTCGAGTTCCCCGATGCTGGAGCCGTAGTTGCAGCCGAGGATCCGTTTGCCCTGGTCGGCGAGGTCGAACAGATCGAACGAGGCCGTGGCGCCGGTCGCCGCCATGCCCACCAGGACCGCCGCCCCGCCCGAGGTGAGCATGGCCGGGAGTGTGCCGATGACCTTGGGGCTGCCGATCGCCTCGAAGGCGTAGTCCACCCCGCCGAACTCGTCCTGGCACCAGGCGGCGACATCGGTCCCGGCACCGTCGAGGGTGTGGGTGGCGCCGAACCGCCGTGCTGTGGCGAGGCGTTCGGGTGAGAGGTCGACGGCGATGACAGGGTCGGCCCCGACCAGGCGGAGGCCCATCACGACGGAGAGTCCGACTCCGCCCGTGCCGATGACCACCGCGGATTCGCCGGGGCGGACGCCCGCGGTGTTCACGACGGCGCCGACGCCGGTCGTGACGGAGCAGCCGAGGAGGGCACCGATGCTGAAGGGCAGCTCGTCCGGGACCTTCACCGCGGCCACTTCCGGTACGACCAGCCGCTCCGTGAAGGCGCCAAGGCCGAGGTAGGGCCACACCGGCCGGCCCTGGTCGTCCGCGAAGGGGGTGGTGCCGTCGGGGAGCATGTTGGCGACGGCCTTGGTGCCGGTGCACAGCCACGCCATCCCGGCCACGCATCTGCGGCAGCGGCGGCACGGTGCGAACCAGGACAGGACGACGTGGTCACCAGCCTTCAGCGAGGTGACGCCGGCCCCGACCGCGGACACCACTCCGGCGGCCTCGTGCCCGAGGACCAGCGGGCGGTCGCTGGGCCAGTCGCCCGTGACGACGTGCAGGTCCGAGTGGCACACACCCGCTGCGCGTACGTCGATCTCGACCTCGCCCGGTCCGGCGGACCGGAGCGACACATCACGTGAGTGGAGTCCCGAAGCGGGGTCGAAGACGATGGCGGGGGAGAGTTTCGACGGCATCAGGATGCCTTCACCTTTTCAGTGGTCGGGGTGACAGGGTCAGTGGTCCCGGTGGCGGGTTCAGCGGTCCGGGTGGCGGGGAGCCTGGTGTGGGGCTTGGCGATCAAGACGTAGAGCAGACCCGCGACGAAGAGGACGGAGAAGACCAGGATCACGGCCCAGACCTGGACCCAGCTGCCGTCGGCCGGGGCGAGCTCGACTCGGGGCCAGGCGATGTTGACGGCCTCGAAGAGCAGCCACACGACGGCGATCACGTTGATCACCAGGCCGGTCCGTCCCAGCCTCAGCAGTCCCGCGGCGGGGTTCCACCGGCCCGTCAGCCGGGCGACGAGCGCCACGACCGCCACGGTGAGGAAGATGAAGTAGAAGCCGCCGGAGCCGAAAGCGATCAGAGTCGCCGCGGCGTTGCCGTTCAGCCCGAGCAGGAGTCCGAGGCTGGCGAGCACGGCCGTCACGATGAGCGAGACGTACGGGATCTGGCGCGGCCCGACGGTGGCGAGCTTCGAGGAGAAGGGCAGCTGGCGGTCGCGGGCGAAGGAGTAGACGGCGCGGCCGATGTACGTCTGGATCGAGATGGCGCAGGCGAAGAACGCGATCAGGATGAGGACGATGAAGGGCTTCTCGCTCCATCCGCCCAGTCCCTGCGTCACGGCGGTGAAGACCGGGTCGGCGAGTGCGCCGGACACGGCGTCCTCAGGGCTGCGCAGCGCGAGGGTCACGGCGAGCCCGGTCAGCAGGACCGTGAAGGCGACGAAGAGGTAGGCCCGCAGGAGTGCCCGGGGGACGCTGCGTCTCGGATGTTCGGTCTCTTCGGCGACCTGTGTGGTCGCGTCGAAGCCAAGGAACGCCCAGCCGGCGACCGCGAGAGCGGTCAGGAAGCCGGCCAGGGCGGATCCGCCGGAGACCGACTCGGCGCCCAGCGTCTCGAAGAGGATCCCGAAGCCGTTGTTGTGCACGAAGACCAGCAGGAACACACTCACCGCGATGGAGGCGACACCCTCGGCGATGATGCCGGCGTTGAGGAAGTGCTTCACCGGGTTGACGCCGAGGAGGTTGATCCCGAGGGCCACGGCGACGAAGACCACTCCCAGGAGCACATGGGTGGCCGCCGGCAGCGTGCCGTCACCGAAGAGCATGTGCAGCCACGCCGCGCCCAGGTAGGCCACGGTGGCCAGGGACGCCACGGCGGAGGAGAGGTAGATCCAGCAGACCAGCCATCCCAGGCGTGGCCCGCCCAGCCGGCGCACCCACTGGTAGACCCCGCCCGTGATCGGGAACTGGGACGACAGCTCGGCGTAGACCACGGCGACCATCAGCTGCCCGAGGAAGGCGACGACGACCGCCCAGATCCACGCGGGGCCCGCGAAGACGAAGCCCAGCTGGACGACGGCGTAGACACCGACGACGGGCGAGATCGTCGCGAATCCGATCGCGAACACGGCCCACGCGGACAGGGTCCGTTTCAGCTCCTGCTGATAGCCGTACTCGGCGAGTTCGCCGGCATCGGTACGAGTGTCGTCCACGTTGGTCTCCTGTGCGGGTGCTGCGCGCTGGTCCACGTGCGCGGGCTGTGCCCGTACCGCGGGTCGGGGGCGGGGGTCGGCACGGTGTGCCCCGGGTGACGGTTCGAACGGTTCGATGGGGCGCTGAACCACTTCCCGCTGTCGGGGCGGGATGTCGCCCCGAGCTGCGGTTTTCTGTAGCCCGCCGCTATTGGCCATCTGACCAATTGCTGATTGGTCACTCACTCAATAGCATTCACTCCATGACGTCAAGGGATTCCGGCACACGAACCCGCAAGGCGCCGGCCGAGCGCCGCCGCGAGATCATCCGCGCAGCCGCACAGGTCGGGCTCGCCGAAGGACTGGAATGCATCACGCTGCGGCGGGTCGCCGACGAGCTAGACGTCCAGCCCGGACTGGTCGGCCACTACTTCCCCGCCGCCGACACGCTGGTGGCGGAGGCTTTCACCAGCGCCACCATGGCCGAGCTCGACGGCCTTCTCCCGGAAAGGCCCGCGGGTCCCGGGCACGAAACCCCGCTGAGCACGCTGCGGCGCTTCTTCACCCTCATCGCGAGCACCGAATTCGACAACGTCAGCAGGCTCTGGCTCAACGCACGGCACCTGTCGCGCTACCGCCCCGTGCTCCGCGACCACGTCATCGACCAGGAACTGCTCTGGTGCCGGCGCATCGAGCAGCTCATCGCCGCAGGCACGAGGACGCAGGGCTTCCGCTGCGCGAACCCCTGGGTGGCGGCCGTGCGCATCCTCGTCGCGATCGACGGAAGCAGCGCCTACATCAACACCAGCGCCGACACCCGTACCGCACCGATCGCCGATCTGGCCCGTACCGCCGCGGAGACGGAACTCGCACTGCCGCCCGGCACCCTGGCACCCTCCTGAAACCACCGCCGGCGCGGCGGCCGACCAGGCAGGCCCTCAGGGGAGCCGCGCGGCGGCGCCGTGTTCGCCGAGTCCATGCATCAGGTCCTCACTCCTGCGAGTGCGAGTGCGAGGCGTGACGCCTTCAGGATCGCGACGCGGAAGACGCGGTGGACGCGGAGGACGCGGTGGACGCGGTGGACGCGTTGGTGCCGGCGCGGGAACGGTTGGCGCGGATCTCGTCGTGGTGGTCGGCCGCCCAACCGATCAGCTGCTTGACGATGTCGTTCAGGCCGCCGCCGAGCGGGGCGAGCGCGTACTCGACGCGCGGTGGTACCTCGGCGTAGGCGGTACGGCTGATCAACCCGTCCTCTGTGAGGTGGCGAAGGGTGTGGGTCAGCATGCGCTGGGAGATGCCCGGGATCTGGCGCTGCAAGTCCGTGTAGCGCATCGGGCCGCCCTCCAGGACGGCGATGATCAACATGCTCCACTTGTCGCCCACCCGGTCGAGCACCTGGCGGATGAAGTCCATGTGTTCGACGGGGATGCTCGCGCACGGCCCGACCGAAGCCGCCATCCCGATACCCGCGCTGTCCTGCATAGCGCCCGTTCCTCTCCGTCGCGCACACCGATGTGCCTTTTGTATCGCCTTCCATACTGGCTCATCATGGCGTTACGAACAAACGGTAGGAATTGGAGGTCAGGCAAATGAAGGTAGAGATCTGGTCCGAGATCGCCTGCCCCTGGTGCGGTCTGGGCGGCCATCGGTTGGATCGGGCCGTGGAGCGATTCGAGCACAGCGGCCACGTAGAGGTGGTCCACCGCTCGTTCCCTCTGGGCAGTGGCCTCCCCGAGGACCGCACGCTCAGCGTCCGCGAGTTTGTGCCGGCCAAGTACGGCGTCATCCCCGGGCAGGCCGGCGTACCGGATATCGAAGGCATGGCCGCCGCCGAGGGCCTGGCCCCCTACCGGGTCCTGGACAACGAGTCGGGAACACCGACCTGGCCCACGAGTTCCTGGCTCACGCCTCTGCCGAAGGCAAGAACGGCGAAGCCTGGAACATGATCTTCCGCGCCTGCTTCGGCAAAGCCGCGTCGATCTTCACGCTCGACGACCTGCTCGGCCTGGCCGACGGGATCGGCCTGGACCGCGAACAGACTCGCCAGGCGCTCGCCGACCGGCGCTACCGACGTCAGGTACAGGAAGACGCACACCAGTCGCAGCAGCTCGGGGCAACCGGTGCCCCCTGATCTGCACACCTGATCCACACGCCGGCCGGGCATCCGATCTCCGCATGTCCCGGCGGTCACAACACGGAAGAGATCTCACTGTGCCCACTCTCGCCATCGTCGGCGCCGGCCCCGGCATGGGCCTGGCCATCGCCCGCACCTTCGGCAGCCGCGGCTTCGACGTCGCCCTGATCGCCCGTACCAAGGGGAAACTGGAAACGCTGGTCGCCCAGCTCGGCCAGGAAGGCATCACGGCCGCCGCGTTCCCCGCCGACATCCTCGACCGCGCCTCACTCACCGATGCCCTGGACGCGGCCAAGGCCCGCTTCGGCGGCATCGACGTACTGGAGTATTCGCCGGCCCCGCACTCCCCGGTGCCCGGCCTCACCCTGGCCGCTCCCTCGGAGGTCACGGTGGACAATCTGCAGCCAATGATCGAGTACGGCTTCTACGGCGCCATCACGGCAGCCCGGACAGTACTCCCCGCGATGCGCGAGGCGGGCGCCGGAACCCTGCTGTTCACCACCGGCGGCGGTTCCGTGGACCCGGTGCCGATGTTCGGCAACGCCAACGCGGCCCAGGCAGCTCTGCGCAACTGGGTGATCAACCTGAACAAGGAACTGGTCGGCAGCGGCGTGCACGCCGCTCACGTGGTGATCAACGTCTGGATCGGCGGGGGCGGCCCGGAAGGCAGCCCGACTGCCACGCCCGAGCAGATCGCCCCCCTGTACTGGGACCTGCACGAACACCGCGACCGCTCCGAGGCCGTCTTCGACGCCTGACAGTGAGGGGACCCTTGGCCAGGCTCCTGACGTGTCGAATCGGCCCCAGACGCTCGGTCCCCGGCCGTAGCGTCCGGGGCGTCGGTCGGCACGCCTGGGGCAGCTGCTCGTGAACGAATGCCGTCAAAGCGCTTGCTGTCATTTCCGGGGGACGTTGGCTGATGACCGCCCCTCGTGTCTTCGCCCTGGCTCATGGGGACTGGGCGAAGGCACGTTCGCGGCCTCTCACTTCCTGCGCAGCGCGGGGCGGACGGGGTACTACCGGTCGTGCGGGATCTCGGGCCGGGTGACGGGCACGATGGTGATCAAGTCGTCGAGGCCCTTGAAGTCGTCGGGGTTGGTGGTGAACAGGGGGAGTCCCTCGGCGGCCGCGACGGCGGCGATCATCAGGTCGGCTACACGGCGACGGGGCTTGCGGCCCGCGGAGACGACGGCGGCGCAGATTCTGCCGTAGATGCGGGCCGCCTCCACGTCGAAGGGGATGGGGTCGAATTCGTTCTCCGCGCGCTGCAGGACGTCCATACGGCGGGCCCGCTCGGCGTGTTCGTCGTAGTCGCTCTGCTCGCCGCCGCGTACCTGATGGGGGCCTGCGGAGAGTTCCGCGAGGGTGATGGTGCTGATGGCCATCTCGGCAGGCAGCTCGTCGGCGTCGATCCACTTGCGCAGGATCATGATGTTGGTGTCGAGCACGCCCTGCTCGTACTCAACGGGCATACGGGTCGTCCGACTCCTGCTCGACGACGGCGTCCTGGTCGTCGCGGAAGGCGCCCAGCGAGATGTCAGGGGCGGTACGTGACATGGCCGCGAACTCGGCGCGGGGAACGAAGCGGCGACGGCGGCGGAGCGGGATCAGCTCGCCGACACGGTGCCCGTCGCGGGTGACGGTGAACGCCTGTCCTCCCTGGACGGCGTCCATGATCTCTTTGGAGCGGGTGCGCAGATCGCGCTGAGTGATCTCCGGCTGCGCTGTCATGCTGTCCATGATAGCGGGTGTGCTACCTGGTGCTACACCGTTGCCCGCGATCGTGGACGGGTGAAGGCGCTTGCTCATAGAGCGATGTGCGTCCGGACGCGAAAGAGCCCCTCACGCGCTTCCGCAGGTGAGAGGCTGTATGCGCCCCCGGCAGGACTCGAACCTGCGGCCAAGCGCTTAGAAGGAACCCGACTCGTTCGATCTTGATACATCTCTGACCTGCATGAACGCGCCCCAAAGGCCCTTTTGTAGGGGGTGCCGTTCCACGCATTTTCCACAGCCTCGGAATGATGGATGCGCAGGTTCGAGGCTGATCTCTCTGCTCACTGTCTCGATACGGGGGCAGGGTCCGGTATCCATCATGGTGGGGTTGCGGGGGCTGGGGCTGTCGGGATCTCCTCGGCGGCCATACGCGTGCCCTTCGCTGTCCGCCCCGGCGGTCTGCGTCACTCCGCGCCTGTGCGACGGACCGTCGGGGGCTGAGTCGCACGTTGGAAACGGGCTTCGATTCCTGCCGGTGCCTGCAGGGGCCCGGCGGTGAGCCGTTCTCGCCGCACGTGAGTGAACTGCCATGTCATGCCGGAAACAATTCCGTCTCCTCCCGGTGTTGTAGCCCCAGCGGTAGCAAGATCGGGGAGGGGAAGGTGTCGGGGCTGAGGCTGTTTCATACAACAAGCGGCGTGACGGAGGTTGCGCCGCGTCTTGCTGAGGTCGAGTCGGATGTGCAGGATCTCGTCGAGGCCCACATGGAGACGATGCTGGGGGTGCGGTTCCTGGCGAGCGAGTACAGCACCGGCCCGGTGCACGGCGGGCGGATCGACTCGCTGGGTCTCGACGAGAACGGCGCACCGGTGATCGTCGAATACAAGCGGGCGACCGACGCCGGGGTGATCCACCAGGGGCTGTTCTATCTGTCCTGGCTGATGGACCACCGGGACGAGTTCCAGCGCCTGGTGCGCGACCGGCTCGGCACCGAGGCCGCGGCCGGGGTCCTGTGGAGCGCGCCGAGGCTGATCTGCGTGGCCGGTGACTTCACCCGCTACGACGTCCACGCCGTGCGCGAGCACCGCCGCAGTATCGATCTCGTGCGCTACCGCTTCTACGGCGAGCACCACATCGGGCTGGAAACGGTGGCCTCCGTAACCGGGTACACCATTGCTTCCCGGATGGCCCGCCGCCGGGGCGTGCGCACGGCGGGCGGGGCGATGACGGAGCTGGCCGCCGCGGTCGACGAGGTGCTGCTCGGCCTCGGAAACGACATCGTCCCCGTACAGCGCAAGCAGTACCGGGCCTACCAGCGACTGCGGAACTTCGCCTGCGTCTGCCCGCCGCAGCAGGCCAAACTCCTCGTCTATCTCAAGGCCGACCCGGGCACGGTGGACCTCGTCCCCGGCTTCACCCGGGACGTGACGGGACTCGGCCACCACGGAACCGGCGACCTGGAAGTCCAGCTGCGCACGGAGCGGGACCTGGAGAAGGCCCACGACCTGTTCCGCATGGCGTACGCGGTGGCGTAGCGGTGCTTGTCCCGGATTGCCCGAGGTGGTCGATGCCCGCGACCGGGCAGGGGTGTGATGCGATTCGTGGTGGTTGTGCCGCTGTCTTTCGATGAGGGGGGTCGGGGACTGGCGGTGGATTAGTCAATGGTCCGCTGGATTCCCGGTTTCGCCAACCGGGGATCCGGTGCTATACGCGGATGGTGGCGCAGGGTGAAGGCCGGGTCGTCGGCGGCGGTCGCGGCCTTGATGACGACGACGTCCACGCTCTTTCACGTTGGCCATGGAGATGCGGAAGGTGACAGCGGCCTGGAGGTCGGTTGGGGCGCTGCCCACCGCGAGATCGCAGTCCGGGCCGAGGCCGTATGCGGAGCCCGCCTGTCAGCCCCTTCAATTAGTGTTGGTGTCGGCCCGCGCCGATATGGCGTGCGTGGGTCAGGCCCGGTGCCCAGGAGTCTCCGGGGCAGTACGACTGGGCCAGCTGCCTTGTATGGGGGATGGCCGGAGCCGCTTGGGGGCCGAGAGCCGAGATGACGTCAGGGGGCATTTCGTGGGCACTCACGACCTGGAAGACTTCTTCGAACAGACTGCGGCCCGACTGGCGTCCGAGTATCAGCGCATCCGCAAGCGAAGTGACGACCACGGTACGTCCGGCGATGAGGGCGAGGCCAACTGGGCTCGCATCGTGCTGGAGCACTGGCTTCCCGAGGGCTATCACGTCGTGACCAAGGGGCGAATCCTCAGCTCCAAGCACCGTGGAGGGAACCCGCACGGCTCGCCCGAGATCAGTCCGCAGATCGACGTGCTGATCCTCTCGCCCTACTACCCGAAGTTCCTGGTGGACAGCGAGGTGAAGACCTATCTCGCCGACGGCGTAGTGGCGGCCTTCGAGTGCAAGAACACGCTGAAGGCAAAGCACCTGGCCGAGGCTGCACGCACTGCCGCCATCGTGCGGAGGATCACGGCGCCGAGGGGCGGGACACCTTATCGAGAGCTGTTCGGTACGCCTATCTATGGTGTCCTGGCCCACTCGCACGACTGGAAGGAGGAGACTTCCGACCCGCTTCGTAACGTGGAGAAGGCTCTGTACAAGGGCATCCAGGAGCTGAGTCACCCGCGGGAGATGCTCGACATGGTGTGCGTGGCGGACCTTGCCACCTGGTTGCCCGTGAAGATGCCGTGGGTTACCCGCGGGGACCGCAAGGGTGACTGGAGCAAGATCGAGGAGCGTGTCCAGCTTCCCGAGGCTTACGTGATGACACACATGCTTCGGGAGGTGAAGACGACGCCTCTGATGGCTTTCATGACGGGCCTCATGCGACGCCTGGCGTGGGAGGAACCACGACTGCTGCCGATTGCCAACTACTTTCATGAAGTGGCCCCGTTCGGCGGCAACGGGCCGGGAAGGCTATGGGGGAACGACATCTATAGCGAGGAGGTCCGGAGGGTAGTTACCGGACGCAGTTGGATCGCCGACGGTAGGCGCTGGCGGACCGGCGATGAGTGGGCACGGTTCATGATCTAGATGACCGAATCAGCCAATGACCTGTGCGCGCGTGAAGAAGTGCGTTGGGGCCGGTGCCGCACAGAGGTCACAGGGACTGCTGGACCGGGACGAACCGTCGGCCACGTCCAACAGAGCCCATCGAGCCCTCTAGGAAGCGGGGTTTGGTGCCGGTGTTCGTCCGGGGGATCGCTGGGCTCGCAGGTTGACGGTGCCGCGGTTGCGGACTGCGGTGCGGGCGGCGGTGTACGCGTCGGCGGGGCTCGATGCCGGGCGGGGTGCGGGTGCCCAGTCGTCTCCGTTGGCGGTGAAGGGATACCAGAGGTCGTCGGGGCCGAGCCTGATCTGGACACCGGTGGTGGGGTCGGTGATGCGGTTGTCGGTCACTTCCAGCGGGCCGGTGGCCGTTGCGCGCTTGGACTCGATCGCCCGGACTGCCTCGTCGAGCGCGGCTTCGTCGGGGCTGGAGGGGTGGAGGGCGACGCGGACGGCTGTGGTGCCACCGAAGGTGAAGGCAGCCCGGAGCCGGCGGAGTTCGGCCAGGCGCATGCCCGCTCGGCCCGCGGCGGCTTCGGCGTCAGCCGTGGAGCGGCCGTGCAGGAGGCGTACGAGATCGACGATCGGGTCGTTATCGAAGGGCTGGCCGTCCAGCAGGGCGCGGGCGCGTTGTGCGGCGTCACGCGCGAGGTCGGCGATGTCTGCGGCGCCGGCCACTGTGACGGGGGCCGGGGGCAGGTCGCGCTCCCACAGTGGCAGGGGCGGATTGCTGATTGTCTCGTGATTCATGTGCGTGCGCTCAGGGTGAGGAGGCGGAGGAGTTCGGAGTCGTCGAGGGCGCTGAGGTCGACCTCGCCCTGGGGCAGGAGGGTTCTGGCGAGTTCGCGTTTGCGGTCGAGGAGAGCGGTGATCCGCTCTTCGATGCTGTGGGCGGCGACGAGATGGTGGACGTGCACGTCGCGTTTCTGTCCGAGGCGGTAGACGCGGTCATTGGCCTGTTCTTCGGCGGCGGGGTTCCACAGGCGGTTGTAGTGGATGACGTGGTTGGCGTGGGTGAGATTGAGGCCGAGGCCCCCGCTCTGCGGGGTGAGGATGAGGACGCTCCCGGCGTCGGTGTTGAAGGCGTCGAGGACCGTGGTCCGCTGGGTGGGGGTGAGCTGGCCGTCGAACACGGCGGTTCGGTAGCCGCGGGCGGTGAGGTAGGCGGCGAGGATCTTGTCGGCGTGGACGTAGGTGGTGAAGACGAGGGCCGATTCTCCCTGCTCCCGGATGGGATGGAGGAGCTGGTGCAGGGCTTCGAGTTTGGGGGCGCGCCGGCCTGCCTCGTGGGGGTTGTCGGCGATGGTTTCGAGGGGCTCGTCGAGGTAGTGGGCGGGGCTGATACAGATCTTGCGGAGGCTGGTGATCAGGTTGAGGATGACTTCGCCCCGGCGGGGGTTCGAGGGGTAGGTCTGCAGCTGCTTGAGAGTGTCGCGGGAGAGACCTTCGTAGAGCCCGATCTGTTCCCGTGAGAGACCGATGAGATGGGTGGTCTCGTTCTTCCGGGGCAGGGCGATACCGAGGTCCGGATCGTTCTTCAGGCGGCGGAGCATGAACGGCTGGAGAAGCTGATGGAGACGGTCGATTGCCTGGCGGGCATCAGGGTTGCTGCCGGGGTTCTCGATCGGCCGGGCATAAAGTGCGTTGAACTGGGCTCGGGAGCTGAACAGTTCGGGGTTGCACCAGTCCATGATCGCCCACAGTTCGTCGGGCTGGTTCTCCACGGGAGTCCCGGTCAGGGCGAGACGCCGGCCGGTGAGCTTGCGGGCCAGGCGCGCGACCTGGGTCCGGTCGTTCTTGAGTTTCTGTGCCTCGTCGGCGATCACCAGTCCCCAGGTGATATCGGCCAGTGAGGCGTGGTCCTGGCGCAGCAGGTGGTAGCTGGTGACCACGATGGCGTTCTCGCGCATGCCGGCGAGGGAGCGCTGGGGACCTTGGTAGCGGACGGTACGGGTGCCGGGGGCGTGGACGGTGATCTCGCGGCACCACTGGTCGACCAGGGACTGGGGACACAGCACGAGGGTCGGGGCGGGCGCCCGCTGGGTGCGGTTGAGGTGCAGGGCGAGGGCGGTGACGGTTTTGCCCAGGCCCATGTCGTCGGCGAGGAGTCCGCCGAAGCCCAGGTCGAGGAGGCGGCTGAGCCTGTGGACGGCACTGGCCTGGTACGGGAAGAGGGTGGGTCCGCTGCGCTGCGCGGGCACGGTGGTGCGGGCGGGCGTTCTCAGCTCCTCGACGAGGTCGGCCAGTCCGTCGGCCGGTGTGCAGGCGTAGGTCCGTCCGTCCAGGGTGATGGTGCCGTAGAGCACGTCGAGGAGCGCCTGGCGGGCGGGCTGGGACGGAAGGGACCGGTGGCGGAGCTTGTCGCGGGTGCCGTCGTCGATAAGGATCCACCGGTTGCGCAGCCGTACCCAGGGCATCGCCGCGTTGACGAGGGCATCCAGCTCCGCGGGCTCCAGGACTGTGCCGTCCAGGGCGAACTGCCAGCGCCGGTCGAGAAGTTCACCGAGACCCATCCGGCCTTCCACGGCAGGCAGGGGCGAACCGGTGCCGACAACGGCGGTGATCCCGAGTTGACTCGCCCAGTCGCCGGCCCAGTCGACCTGAATACCTGAGCGGGCCAGTTGGTCACCGACGCTGCCCTTCAGAAGCACGGCATCCTGGAGGCTGAGGACGAAGGCATCGGGGCGGGCCTGCGCCCCCAGGGGCCGCAGCGGCGGGAAGCAGCGACCGGCACGCCGAAGCGCCCGGGCGGTGCGGGAGGCGAGATCGTGGTCGGGATCGGGCAGGGTGTGTGCCCCGTTCCAGACGTCGCGGGCCTCGACGGCGGAGCCGGGATCACCGGGATGTGCCAGCAGTTGGAGGGTGCCGTGGGTGCGGGTGGAGGTGGGGCTTCGGGGGGAGTCGATGCGCAGGATCATCGGCGGTGCGTTGTCGGGAAGGACCTCGTCCTGGACGGCATCCGCCCAGTCCTGCAGGATCGCCGGGACCGGGTGCGGGTAGCGGACAGAGCTGGCGAAGGGGCGCAGGCCGAACAGCAGGTCGGCGGCGGGTGGGGGGAGGAACTGGTCCGTGAGTGCGTCCAGGGCCGCCTTGAGCGTGACCAGTGGTTCGGCGGGTTCTTCGCGGTCGGGTTCCTGGCCCGTCGCCATCAGGCTGCGGGGCAGGTGGACGAGTTCCTTGGCCAGTTCGTCCAGGCGCACCAGGACGGCGGCAGGCAGCGGGCCGCACTTCCACACCGGCTGCCGCTCATGGGGCGACTCGGCTTCGCTGATCGCTGGATAGACGCAGCCGGCGGCGATGGCCTCCAGTCCCGCACGCGCAGCTTCGGCCCACACTTCTGCGGACGTGCTCCAGCCCGAGTCGGGGGCGGCCAGCAGAGCGGGCAGGACTTCGGAGAGGTCCACACGCCAGCATTCGACGGTGTCGACCTCCCCACCGGGCAGCAGAAGCCGCCGTGAGACGACGGCGTCCGGGTCGACCTCGGCGTCGCGGGGCGGGTCCAGGAGCAGCCATCCCGCTTCCAGGGGTCCAGCGGACTGGTCGAACGCGAGGTCCCGGCCATCGTCGAGTGCCCGCCGCACCAGGTCGGCGGGGGCCGCCGCAGGGGCAAGGCGCCGCTGGAGACCGATGGTGTCCGGATCGACCGGCGGAACCGGCAGCTTGCTTTCGGACACATCGGCCTCGTCCCGCGCGGGCCTCGCCAGTGGCACTGGGAGGACGGGCACCGGGGCGTCGGCGGATTCCGCTGCTGGGGGAGAGGGCGCCGGGCTCGTCGGCAGGGGGTCGATGAGCTGGTGGTTCAGCATCAGAACGAGGCTCTCCGCCGCCGCCTGCCGCGCTGCGGCCTTGCTCGGCCCCTTGCCCGATCCGGTGAGCGTATTGCCCTGGTGAACACACGCGGCGCGGGCCGTGAACGGGAGGCCGCCGTCTTCGGCAGTCACGCTGACGGCACGGACCGTGCCGCGTTGCTGGGCCTCGTGCAGAACCCCGACCGCCGTGCTGGTCTGCGACACCACCAGCTCACTTCCCCTGGCCGGGGGGTTCTCAGGGCTGGGCAGACCGGTCACCTTGGCCAGCAGGTGGACACGGGCCAGGAGCAGGGCCTGTGACTTCGACGGGGACGTGCAGGGCGGTCCGATCACGATGTCGTCGCCGTCGCCGACCGCCGCTCTGGCCAGGTACTGCCCTCGTGCCGGAGCGGGGGCGACCTCATCACGCGGAGCCCGCAGCCCCTGCTCCTTCGCGAAACGCTGCAGCAGGACCAGCGCAGTCTGATGATCCATATTCGGTACCGCGGCAAGGGCCTCCTCGCGAGCGCGCCGCCACACCGCGCCTGTGCTGCGGAAGAGCAGCCGCTCCGCCAGCGACAGGGTCATCAGACCGGAACGCGCCCGCACCACTACGTGCTCCGCCAGCGCCCGCTGATCCTCCTCCCCGGGGCCGACGAGCACCGACAGGAACTCGGCGGCATTCAGTACCGCGTACGGGGTTTCCCGCAACGGCAGCGCCGGCCCGCCCGCTACGGCGACAGCGGGGTCCTCGTCCGTGATTCCCGCGAGGCTCGCGAGCAGACTGACCTGAGCACGCTGATGGGCTTCCTTCTTCGTCCGGGCGGTGCACCACCGGCTTTCGTGCACCACACCGCCGGTCTCCATCGAGACCCGGGCGGTGAACCCGTCGGTGGCGGACGAGCCCGGGGTCCACTCCGGTTCCCTGACCGGTACGCCCAGACCGTGAGCGTGCATGGACAGAATGCTCGGAGCCAGATGGGGACGCCTCGCCACGCGCGCATAGGCCGCTTCACGCGCGGCCTGAGCCCCGCCGCCGTCGATGGGGACGAGAAGGAGCATCCGCAGGTCGCTCAGCGACAGTTCGTCAGCGGCTGCCCGGTGGCGGACCTCCGCAGCGTTGTCCTGGTTGAGTACACCCCGTCGGTAGAGCGCTTGAACCCAGCTCATCGAGGTGCCCACCGCGGTCATGCCCGCCCTCCGCGGATCGCGGCGCGCGGGCATGTGGTCATCGAAGTTCCGGTCACGCTCCGCCACACTAGACTACATAGAGCAATGATTGAGTGCGGAGTGTAATCACATGAGTGGAGTCGCGGAGGCGTCGCCCGTCCTGTCACCGGAACCTTCAGCCGCTGAGGCCGACGGCTCGCGGGATGTCCCGCCAGGGCACGGACGCCATCGGGCCACCGTCCCCCGCCCAAGCCGCCCGGTACGCCCGTTCCAGTGTCGCGTCTGCGGCAGCCTGGAGCGCGGGCAGTACGTTCCCGCAGGCTGGTACCTCGTCCACCGGGCCGCCGGCAACAACGAGAAGGCGATCGGGAAGGGGATGTACTGCACGATCGCCTGTCTTGCTCGTGGCTCGGACCGGATGCGCGAGAAGACGACAGGCCCGGAAGACCGATTGCACCTCAATGATCGCGCCCGCGAATTGGTGGAGCGGGCCCTGGGCCTCATGCACAGTGGTCTCACCGTCCGGCAGGCGGGCGACACCATCGACGTTCGTACCGAAACGCTGCGATCCTGGTTCGGCTCCGCCGGGATCGCCATCGACGGTCACGGCATGCTCGCCGGAGTCCAGGACCCCTCGCATGCCCGTCAGCAACGCCCCAGCGCGATTGTCGGCTTTCTTGCCGAACGCCTCGGGGGTTCGCCGGTCAGCGCCGTCAACGAACTCGCGCAGATCCGGATGCTTCTGGATCTGAGGTGGCAGACGGCCAACGAGGGGCCGCCCCACGCGCCCCTGTTCACTACAACCGTCACCGCTATCCGCGCCGACGAAGACACTACAGTCACTGCCAGTGGCCGTTCGAAACGGAAGTCCGAGGCGAAATCCCGGGCCGCCGAACAGCTCGTTCGCGTGCTCGGCGAGAAGCCTCAGACATCGACGATTGGCCCGCATAAGGAGTAACGCAGGGGAAGGTCCGCACCGTCCCTCAAGTCCTCGTCTCGGTCCGGGGTGACCTGGACTCGGTCCGACGGTCACCGTGTGCGGTCAGTGCGGGCACGAGCGACGTCGGGCGGCAGGCTGTGGGACGCGGTGCTGACGAGAGAGTTCGGCTGTTGAGCCGGTGCGGGCATCGTGATGGAACGGATGGCGACGCCGTGGGCGAGTTCGTAGGTGAGGTCCTGCAGGAGCGCGGCGGGAGCGCGTGAGGAGAGGTGGATGGCCCAGGTGGGCTGGTGGGGGGTGTTGCCGCCCCACAGGGTCCAGGCGGGCAGGGTGCCGTTCGGACGTTGGGCGACGAAGGCGTCGAACCGCATCCCCGCCGGCTCGCTGGTGGGAGCGGTCCAGGTCACGCAGCGACCGTCGGTCTTCTGCGGCCAGCCGTTCTCGGTGAGAGGACGGGTGGCCTCGGCGAGCGTCTTCTCAGTGATCTCGGCGTCCAGCCCGCCGCCCCAGGGGTTCTCGGAGGCGAGGCTGTCGAGAAGGGCGCGCAGGATCTCGACGGGGGTGGCGGCGGTGGCGGTGGCGTGCCAGATGCGCTCGCTGACCGGGGACTCGTAGGCCGCGACGGTCCAGGCAGTGTCGCGGGGGCCGGCTTCGTGGACGAACTCCGCCCGCAGGGTCAGGCTCTCGTGACTGGCGACGGTCGTCTCGTCCCAGGGCCGGTACTTCTCCCATTCGCCCTGGGCTTCGAGGAACTCGCAGAGAAGGGCTTCGTGGTCACCAGCTTCGGCCGCGTACACCGGAACGGTCTCGGTTGGCGGCGCCGCCGGTTCGGTCGACGCGGTGGTGGTGGCCGCGCGTGCTCCGGCGATCGAAGTGCCGGCGAGGGCGGCTGCCGCGTGCTCCTCGATCTCGGTGGCGGGTGCCGGTCCGGGGCGGACGGCGTCGGTGTAGAGGTCGTCGAACTCGCGGAGGGCTTCGGCGGTCGTGTCGTAGAACAGGGTGGTCTGCCGCAGGTGGTTCTCGCCGTGGAGGTGGATGCTCTGACCGCCGGGGTAGGTGCCGACCGCGACGATAGTGTGCCCGTCGTGGGCATGGCGGTGGATGACCAGGCGGCCGGCGGTGATGTCGTCGTGGATCTTCTGCGCCTCGTTCGAGACCCTGCGGATCTCGTCGCGGTTCAGCCAGGGCATGGGGTATTCGGCCCAGGTCCACTCGGTGTCGATGTCGTCCTGCAGACGGGGGGTGATCTCCACGGCGGCCCCGGCGGACCGCAGGACGGTCGCCGCCCGGTTGGCGTGGTGGGGTTCCTCGTGGTCGATCCGGGCCAGGATCATGGTCACGGCGTCCCGGGGCCGGAAGCCGTGACCGGCCAGCAGCGCGCGAGCGGTGTCGGCGCCCTCGCCGGTGCCGGCGAGAGCGGCGGTGACCGCGTCGGGATGTTCGGAATGCCGGTCGAGACGGACATGGGCGATCGGGGGGCGTGACAAAAGCAGAGTCCTTCCGTGTTCCGCACTATCGGCTGGCGCGCGTGGCACTGGCAGCGGCCGTGGTGCGCAGGGGGCCGGCGCGGGCTGCGGCGGTGGTGCGCGGAGCCCGGCTGCGCGTGGGTGGCTGCGGGGTGACGGGGGGCTGCCAGCGGGTGCGGATGGCGGTCAGGTCGGCGAGGGCGCGGCGGCTGGTGGTGACGAGCTGGTGAACGGTGTTGGCCGGGTCCTCGGTGAGGATGCGGATCGCTTCGGCGGTGGTATGGGCCTGGTGGAGGAGGGCGCGCTGGAGGATGCGTCGGCCCCAGTGCTCGGTGGATCCGGCGGAGGTGGAGAGCAGGGCCAGCAGGTCGCCCGGATCGGCGTCTTGGGCGGTCAGTCCGTGGTGCTGGGCTTCCCACAGCACGGTGACCGGGTCGATGACGGCACCGCGGCGGGCGAGGAGCGTGAGGCAGCGGTAGAGCTGTCCGTGCAGGGGGAGGGCGAAGTCCTCGGGCTGCAGCCATCGCATCCCGGTCAGCTCGTCGGGGTGGGCGGTCGCCACGGCCAGAAGCAGCCGTTCCTCGTCCAGGACATCCTCGGTCGCTGTCTTCGGCCGCTCCGGGGGAAGCGGGGTGCGGGGCAGGGAGCCGGGGCGCGGGGCGAACTGCCCGGCGAGCTGGTCGAGGTATCGGGTGAGGCCGTCGGCGTGGTCGAGGACGGCGGCCGGGTGCGGCAGTGCCGGATCGCCAGCCGTACGGGCGAGATTTCCGGCGTGGGACCGCAGGGTGCGGCGGGCGTGCTCGGAGCGGACGATTTGCGCGTAGGCCGGGGCGTGGGCGGGATCGGGACAGATGCCGATCAGGGTGTGGAGGTAGGAGGCGGTCAGCCCGCGCGCCTGGCGGCGGGCGTGGTCGAGGGCTGAGTTCAGCCACACCGGCTCCCGGGTGTGCACGGCGGGATCGGGCGGGGACAGCGTGCTCATGGCTGCGAACAGGGCCGCGTGGGCAGGGTCGCCGAAATGTCCGGATTCCAGGGCGCCGACGGTGGTCAGCCGCTCGGGGCTGAGGAGGAGGGCGCCGAGGAGGGCCTGCTCGGCGTAGTGCACCGGCGGCGACGGCGCAGGGTCGCTCAGCCTGGTATCGCCGACGAACGAGTCGGTCGTGTCGGGCATCAGGCCACCAGGGTGAAGTCGCCGGAGCTGAGGGACTTGCCGAGGTGCGGGGCGAGGAGATGAGCCGCCAGCCGGGGCGGTACAGCGTTGCCGATCTGCGAGAACTGCTGGCCCTTGGTCCCCTGCCACGGGAAGTCGGCCGGGAACGTCTGCAACAGGCCGGCCTCCTGGGCGGTGATCCGGATCGACTCCACCGCCCCGCTGTCCCCGCCAGCCTCGTCCGCAATGGGCTCGGCGACCCAGACGCATTCATTGGCGCGGTGTCCGAAGAACAGGGTCCCCGCCGGCTCGGTGATCGAGCGGACGGTGGCGTTGGCCTGGTTGTTGCTGCGCAGGCTCCAGGACCAGCGGTGCGCCTCCGTGGTGAAGGAGGGGGCCGGCATGTCGGCGGGGCGGTTCTCGCGGGTGCCGTGCCGCTCGGCCCATCCGGACCCTTCCCGGCGGGATCTGAGCACGATCCCGGTGCCGGGGCTCCGCCGGGTCCAGGCGCCGCGGTCACGGGCGTCGGCGAGGGCCTTACGGGACCCCGAGGGGAAAGGCTCGGGCCCGCCGCCGGGGCCGCCCCCGGCGCACACGGTCGGGACCGGCCGGTCGGTCGCGCCCCAGCCGAGGGCCTCGGCCATGGATACCCACTGCGCTCGGCCGGGCCCGAACAACGTCTCCAGCTCAGCGACTTGGGCGTGAGTGGGAGGGGGCGGTTCGGCGGTGCGGACGCGGGAGGCGAGCAGGATCGCCCGCCTTCTCGTCTGGGGTACCCCGTAGTCGGCGGCGTTCAGAATGCCGGTCCATACGGAGAACCCCCAGGCGCGGAGGACCGCTGCGTATTGCTTCCAGAGGGGCAGGACGTGCGGGACCTCTTCCATCGCTACCCACTCCGGCTCGCCGATGCTGTTGAGGGCGTGGAGGTAGCGCATCGGCTCGGCAGCCAGAAGGGAACGTTCGTCGCGACACGCGCTCAGCAACTGTTCGCGGGTGTCGCGCCCCTGGGCGAGGTCGGCGACGGCCTGATGGACCAGCGGCTGGTCCACGAGCCCGAGTTGCTTGCCCGCCATCGACCACGCCTGACACGGCGGGGACGCGATCACCCCCCGGGTCCGGCCCACGAACGGCCCGGCGGGGTACAGGGCGACATCGGTCCGGATGGTCAGCTGGCCCACTGCCGCACGCGTGCGGCAGGCCCACTCGTCCCATTCCAGACCGATGTCCCGCACACCGAACACGCTCAGCGGATACGACCAGCCGCCCGGGCCCGCGAAGAGATCCAGAACAAGCCCACCGTGGCTCAAGCGGCTAGACCGAAATCGTCCTGCACCGACTCGTCGGCTCCCCGGCACGCCCAGGGGGAGCAGCCGTCGATGACGCCCTGTTCCAGTTCGTCCGCGTCGGGTCCGGCGCTGTCGAGGTCTTGTTGGCGGGCGGCCCATTCGGCGGCGGTGACATGGTCGATCGGCGCCTGGTCGAGGGGAACGCGGGAGCGGTGCAGAAACGCCTGTCCCAGCAGTTTGTTGCCGGTCGCATTCGCGCGGGCGTTCCCCGCGCGTATGGCTGCGTCGAATGCGACGACGTCCTGCCACTCTTCCGGCGAGTTGTCGCGGATTTCTCTCCACTGGGCGTTTCCGTGGAAGGGGCAGCCAAGGCAGCTTGATTTCGGCGTGCTGGCCAGCCCTCTGGTAGTCAGGTAGCGGATGCAGTCGGCACGGGACCAGTTCATCTCGGTGATGAGAGGGTGCCGGTTGCGCATGTACTGGACGTCGGCGTCCTTGGCCCTGTGGAACTCGTCGGTGGATATTCCGACCCACTGCTCGACGTACACGCCCTTCGGAATGCGCGCCGGATAGGGGTAGCCGAGAAGTTCCCGAACCTGGCTCTTTATTGGCTTTATCTTATATTCGCCTGTGCACTGCCGCCGGGTCATTCCAGGCTTGCCGTCCTTGTTGAGAATGTAAAGGGGCATCGACGCGAACCGATGATCCGGGTCGAGTGCGTCTTCTCTGATGTTTCCCGACGAGACCCGGAGAACGGATATCCCGGCGGGTGCGGCTATCTCACGTTCCAGATGGTTGAGATGGGCGTAAACGGCCTTGGGTTCCCAGCCGGTATCGGCGAAGATGGCGTATTCGACCCTGGGGAGGATGCCTTCGGCGGAGAGGGCGAGCATGGCGCTGGACTGAATGCCCGCACCGAGGGAAATGGCGCGGAATTGCGGAGTGGGGGAAATGGCGGTTCCTGACAGGTGGCGTGGCGAGAGAGGGGAGTTGGAGGGCGCCGGGGTCGGCGTGCTCAGCGAGCCCGTGCCGCAGGGCTCGCGGATAAGCGGCGGCGAGTTCGCCTGCCTGGTCGGGGCCCTGGCGTTGGGTGAGGGCACAGACGGCGGGGGCACCGACGAACACGTAGTGATGGCCGGTGACGGTGATGAGGCCCTCAGGCGGAATACGGAATGCGGGAAGAGAGCGGACGCGGTTTGAGGGGCGAGTCGGCTATGCGGCGGTGTCGTAGTCGCCTGGCTGGGGGGCGTGCTTGGCGATGGCGCGGGTGGTGATCGCCTTCGATGCCCGTGCGGAGGCGGCGGACAGTTGATCGGCGCCGGGTTCCTGGTACCAGGGGCGCAGGTCGAGCATGGCGGCGCGCATGCCGGTCGCGAACAGCAGGGCGGTGCCCTTGGCGAGGGCGCGGATGGCGTCGGCGGGGAGGATGCGTTCCTGCCGCATGCTGATGCTGGTGGATGTGCCGGAGTCGGATGTGGAGGTGGATTTCGTTTCGACGTCGTGGTCGCCGATCAGGCGGGACAGTTTGTCGGCGAAGTCGGGGTCGTCGATGCCGGAGCCGATGACTTTGATGGTGGAGGCGGACCACAGGGCGTCCATGCCGGCGTCGCCCCATACTTTCTGGCCCTGGCGGTAGGACTGGAGGATGGTGATGGGGATGATTCCCCGTGATCCGAGGTGGGAGTACAGGTCGGGAAGGTCGCTGATCTTGCAGACGTTGGCGGCTTCGTCGAGGATCGCGAGCATCGGCGGGTCTAGGCGTCCGCCCGCGCGTTCGGCCTGGGCGGTCGCGGCCCGCATGACGGAGTCGGCGCATGCCGCGATCAGCGCGCTCGCGCCGCCGCCGCCGTCTTTCGACAGCAGATAGAGGGTGTCTGTGCTGGTGACGAACTCGCCCGGCTTGAACTCCGCGATGCTCTTCTGCGGGGTGATCCATCGGGCGATTTCGGTGTTGAGGAGGGCGGCGGCGTACTGGCGGGCGGTTTCGTAGATGCCGTCGCGGGTCTCGGGCGGTCCCTCCACGGTGCCTTTGAGCTGGGCGGCGACGGCGGTGAAGCCGTGATCGCGGAGGATGTCGAGCGGGGCGCGGTTCGCGGGGAAGGCGAGCCAGTCCATGACGTCGGTGATGGGCCGTTCGTCGAGCGCTGCGGCCAGGAACAGCTGGGACAGGATGTTGGATCCGGCTTTGGACCAGAAGTCGCCCTGCTGGCTCGCGTCCACGGACGCGGCGAGGAAGTGCCCGGCCAGCCTGCCGGCTCCGTCGAGGGTCGTCGCGGAGGCGAGGGGGTTCCACCACATCTCCCGGGCAGCGTGGGCGATCTGCTGCGGGTCCATCGACCACACCCTGCCGACAGAGGCGCGTGCGTCCACGGTCGTCGTGAACGCGTCCTGCGCTGCCTTGTTGGAGGTGAGGAGGACGGAGCCGGGTGCGGCGAGGATGGAGGGGATCGCCAGCGAGGTGGTTTTCCCGGAGCGGGGGGCCATGATCGCGACGGCGACGTCCTCGTACCCCATGCGGACCTCGTTCCGGGTGCCGGCCAGGTTGCCGAGGAGGATCCCGGCGTCGGCCGAGGCGATGGACTTCGCGTCCTTGAGACTGGGCCGCAGGGAGCGGGCTTTGGTGGTGACGGCCTTGGCGAGCAGCGGCTCGATATCCCGGGCCTTGGCCATCCCGGCGACCTTCCGTCCGCCGCTGCCGCCTCTGTGCCGCTTCCACCACATGGCGGCGATCACCGCGAGCAAGGTCAGGAACACGGCGGGCACGATGCGCGTGGCGATCAGCAGGGACGTTTCCTCTGCGCCCGGCCAGACCTGGTCGGGGTGGAGGAGGGCGTCGGCGGGTCGGTAGGGGGCTGGTGGCCGGCCGGTGAGCCGGGCGGTGATGTTGCCGCTGAGCCAGGCGATGTTGGCGGCCGGGACGGCGATGGCGAAGGTGCCGAGGAGGGCTTTGAAGGCCAGGTCGGTGCCGGGACTGCTGGAGGCGGAAGGGGAGTTCGGCAAGCGAGGCGGTCCAGTGGAGAGGAGACTTGGGTCAGCGGGTTCGGCGGTGAGGGGGAGGAACGCACGGAGCGCGCCGACTCGCCTCCGGTGAGCTCGGGGCCGCGGTGGTGAGCTGCTGGACGCGGCGTTCCAGCGCGAAGGCCGTCCGGGCTGCGGGCATCTCGCGGACGTGGACCTGGGCGCGGACCCGGGCGCTGGGGGCCAGGCTCAGGGGGTCCCGGGCCAGGGGTGTGGGGTCGGCGAGGGCGCGGGTGAAGCCGGTGATCAGCGGTAGGGGGGTGGCGCTGTCGAAGCGGGCCTGCCAGATCTGGTCCTCGGGCTCTGCGCCGATGGCTGTCGTGACGTACCAGTGGCCGTTGTCGCCTTGGGGGAAGTGGTCGATGTGGGCGAAGCCGTCGGGGGACGAGAGTCCGTCTTGGTCGCGTTTCGGGAGCCAGCCCTGCGCGAGCAGCGGGGCGTAGGGGTCCGGGTCGGCGGGGGCGGTGTGGGGGTGGGTGAGGGCGTCGGTGAAGCCGGCGATGGCCTCGACCGGGGTGCGTCCGCCGAAGGCCGCGGACCAGGCGGGCCGCCCGGCGTCGGCGGCGTGGTGAACAGTCCACCACGGGCCGTCGGTGGCGGGCTCCAGCTTCAGCAGTGCCTTCTGGCCGGGGGCGGCGAGCAGGACGCGGGGCATCAGGAGGTCGTTTCCGTGGCTCCAGCCGGCCGCACGATGGAGGGGCACGGTGATCCAGGCGGGGTCTCCGCCGCCGGCCAGGTGCCGGGGCGCGATGAAGTCGACGACGACGGTCCCGGGTCCGGTCATCGCCGCACCGCCGGCGAGGAGGGACGTGTGGTCGCGGGCTGGGCGGGGGCGCTGGTGGCCGGCCGTGGCCGGTCCGTCCCGGCCGTTGCCGTGCGGATGCCGAGGAGGGCCGGGGCGTGCAGGGCCCATTCCTCCAGCAGGGGCCATACGGCAGTGTTCCGCTCGGCGATCACCGTCTCGTACGCGTCGCTGCCGGGCCCGGCGCCGGGCGGCAGGTCACTGAGAGCCTCCTGCGCCGAGGCGCTGACCGTGTCGAGCCGGCGGGTGACGGCGGCGAGGACCGAGAGCTGCCAGCCCCACCGTGGCTGAACGATGCCGGCGGGAAGGCGGGGCAGGTGCTGCTCGCCGGAGGCCACGAGCCGTGCGGCGATCAGCGCAAGTGGTTCGAACGCGTCCCAGGCTTCCGCGTCGCGGCGTACTTCGGCCTGCTGGTGGGCCTCGTCGTCGTACGGCACGCCGCTCGGGTCGGTGTGGGTGTCGATGCGGGACTCCCACGCTTCCTGGAGCTGGGTCATGCGGGCGAGGAAGACGGCCAGCAGGTCATCAGGGCGGGGGTCGTGCGGGGAAATGGCGATGTCACCTTGCCTGTCGTAGCGATGGAACAGGAGCAGGAGTGGATGTGGATGTGGATGGGGGTGCAGGTGCTGTGCTGGTCGGGGGGTTGGCGCGGCGGGCGGCGCGGACCCGGGCGCGGACGGCGTCGACGCGGGTGCGGTGAGCCTTCACGTACGCCTGAGGGGTCACCCGGCTTTCGGTGCGCCGGGCGCTGTAATGGGCCTCGGGCTGTGCCCAGGTGCGCTGCAGGGGCGAGGGGTCGGTGAGCGCGGCGGCCAGCCCCGTGATCAGGTGGGGCGGGGGCTCGTACACGATCCAGGCGCCCCAGATCCGAGGCCCCTCGTCCGGGGCCGGCCGGGCCTCGATCCGCCATGCGCGGCTCTCGTAGCCCGTCGTGATCTGCCGGTGCTTGACGCTGACCATGCCGCTGGGGGAGCGGGCCACGGTGCCGTCCCCGTGCGAGGTTTGGGACCAGTCGGCATCGGCCAGCAGATCCCACACCCCGTACGGCCCGACGGCCGGCGGCGGGAGGAAGAGCTGGTCGGTGAGGCCGGCGAGGATCTCCACGGGGATCGCGGTGAACTGCGCGTACCAGTACGCCTCGGGGGCGTCGCTGTGCAGGCTCCATATCGCGCCGCCGGCCATGGTCTGCGGCTCGTGCCGCAGCCGGTAGCGATGGTCGGGGCTGATCAGGTCGACCACCGGCGCGAGCGGATCGGACCTCACCCGCCACCCGGCGGCGGCCAGGGCGTGGGTGACATGGCGGGCGTCACCGGGCCCGGCCAGATACCGCGGCGACACATCGTCCAGGAAGCCGGTGTTCTCGGCGGCGAACCGATCCACCTGCTCCCGCCTCAGCACGACGCACTCCGTCCGTCTGCGGACCCGACTGTCGGCGGGGCGGTCATCGGCCGCCTCCCCGCCGGGGCCGATGCGGCGCGGCAACGCCACCGGCCGGACCACGAACTGCGGCCAGGTTGGCGGCCCGGCGCTGGGCGGAGCCCCGCTGAACGCGGACCGCGGAGTCGAGTCCGATGACGGCGTCGGCACCGGCCGCCCACGCATCGAGCGCGGGCCAGGCTTCGTCGAAGAACTCCGTCAGGACCGCATCGACCGCGTCCACCGTCGCGTCCGACGGGATGAGGGCGGTCCGCAGCCGCTCCAGCACGATGTCGTGCTCGGCGTCCAGCGCTTCGGCCGCGCTGGACAAGGCGCCGATCCGGGGCTCCCACTCGGTGCGGGACGCGGCGGGAAGCAGGGCCAGCTGCGCGGTGGCGGTGGCCAGCAGGACGTCGGCGTGTTCGCGAACCGGCCGGAACGCTTCCCACAGGGTGCGGTCACGGCGGTGGGCGGCCCAGCCGTACGCCTCGCTGTCCGCCGGCCAGCCGTCACCGCTCTCCTCCTGCGCGGGATCTCGGTCGAAGGCGTCCGTGATCGCCTTCGCCTGGCGCAAGAAACGGCCGAGGCGGGCGAGATGCTTGTCGGACTGGGTGATCAGGTCGATGGTGACTCTCCTTCAGGGGCAGGGCCCCGCCCCGGGGCGTTGGCTCGGCGGCCTGCCGGGGGCGTATCGGCCGGGAAGCGCCGTCCCGCACGGGTGCGCGAACCCCGGGGCCGGTGCCAGGAGTTCTCACGCCGGAACAGCCCCGGATGAGGAGCGGGGCCGCTCACGGTCCAGGACGGCCGGGCCGCGTGGGTCTCAGCGGCGTGCGCGTGCCGGTCCGGCGACGCCGTACGGGGCTGCGGCAGGCTTGGTCTTGCGGGGCCGGGCGTTGGTCCAGTTGCTGCGGGCCCAGGTGGCGGCGCGGGCGGCGGTGATGCGGGCCTGCTGCCAGGCGGAGAGTTCGGCGGGCAGGACGGAGACGGAGGTGGTGCGGATCCGGCTGCTGGGCGGGAACATCCCACGGGGCCGCATCACCGGCTTCGGGTCGGCCAGCGCCGCGCTGAACGCTTCGACGAGGTGCAGGGGCGTGGTGGGGGTGAAGACCGCGTCCCAGACCCTGCCGTACTCGTTACGGGCCGAGGCCCACCAGAGTGGTTCGCCAGGGGCGGACTCGTTCCACTGGAGCCGGGCGTTCCCGTCCGGGCTGACAGCGGTGACATGCCGACCGGGCGGGGCCTGCCACCCCCGGCGCTCCAGAGGCGCCCAGGGGTTGGGGGCGTGAGCGGAGCGCGGTCGGGTGAGCGCGTCGGTGAAACCCGCGACGATCTCCACCGGGGCCTGGAGACCGAAGGTGGCGTGCCACGCCGCCTGATGCCCGCTCGGCTTCCCGCGGATGGTCCAGCCGCCGGGCTGGACCTGCGGGGCGAAGCCGATCCGGACGCCTCGGTCGGGGCTGTCGAAGACGAGCGGTCCGCCCGTCTTCGAGAGGTCCTTCCAGCCCGAAGCGCGCAGATACTCGGTGACATACCGATGGTCGCCGCCGCCGGCCAGGTAGCGGGGCTCGATGAGGTAGTGCTGCTGCGGCTGCTGATTCGCGTGGGGCCAGGGCTGGTGGCTCACCGGCCCCGCCCCGGAGGCTGGGACGAGGGCGGCTTCGGGGGCATCGCTGTGCTGTCGGGTGCCGGTCGCCGGGCGACCTGCCGGAGCGCGTCGGTGTGTTCATCGAGGTCCAGGCCCACATCGTGCAGTTCGTTCGCGGCGCGGCCCAGAGCGAGCCACACCTCGGACGGGAACACCCCGCTCTCAGCACGGTCCTTCGCGTAGTGGGAGGCGGTGGCCACCAGGGTGGTGATCCGGCCGAGGACGCCCTCGTCCGGGTCGAGGACCGTGGCGATGATCTGGACGGCCTCGCCGGGCGGGGCCTGGGAGAGGTGGGCGGCGAGCTGGTCGATCTGCCGGGCGACCTCACCGGCGAGGCGGACGTGATAGGGCGAGTCGGTCATGGCCCTCCCGGAGGAGACGGAGAAGAAAGGGACGAGGTATCAGAGGTGCTGGCCGCGGCGGGACTCGTGGAGGGCCGCCCAGTCGGCGGGGGCGAGCGGATGCGGCCGTCCAGGGCTGGCAGGGGTGCAGGCGCGCAGGTAGCGGCGGACGAGGAAGACGGCCAGCCGGGGCGGCCGGGACGCGGCGATGGGCGGCGGTGTGCGGTCAGCGATAGCCGGGACTCCAGGACGATGCGTGTACGGGATGGCCGGTCCCCGCCGCAGGGGGCAGGCTCCCGGCCGGTCGTTCAGACGCTGCGGCTGGAGCGCGGTCCGCCACCCGCCGGTGCTGGTGCTGGTGCGGCAGCTGGCCCGGAAGGAGAAGCCGTGGCTGGCGCGCCGCTGCGGCTGCGGTACTCCGCGACGGCTTCCTGGTAGGCGGCCGGGTCGAAGATGTCGTCGGTGATGCTGACGAGGTATCCGGCCATGAGGAGCGTCGGGACGGCCCGGGTGACGAGACGTTTCTGCTCGTCCTCGGACAGGTCTGCGGGGGCCTCGTGCCACACGTAGGCCGGGCCTGCGGTGGTGAGCCTCTGGCGCCGCAGGCCGAGCTGGTCGAGCAGGACCAGGAGCTGCTCCGGGGCGCCCGTGGGGGTGTCGGCGTGGATGGTGGTACTCAGCGGCTTGCGGTAGATCTCGACGTCGGTGCCTTCGTCATCTGCTCGGTTTCCCAAGGGAAGGGGATCTCCAATCTGGTCTGCGGGGTCACCGCCGGAGAGCCGGCGATGCGGCAGGGACCGGCAGGGCGGTGGTTGTGGTGGCGGCTGCCGCTCGCCCTGCGATGACGGCGGTGATGCGGATCTTTCGCTGCCAGGAGTGGCAGGTGGGCCTGGTGGTGTCCATCAGCTGTTCGGCGGGTGCGGGTACTGCCCGGCGTCTTCCAGATGCTGGAGCCAGACCACCCAGGTGGGGGCTCCACGGGACGCGGCAGCCGCCCGTAGGGGCGCCGATCGTGGTGAGCAGGTCCCCGATGTCACGGTTTCGTCGGCTGCGGCGGCGCGCTCCGCGTGCTGCTGGGGGTAGCGGTTTGCTGCCTGCTGGTCGCCGTCAGGGGTGCCGAGGACGTTGAGCATGGGGTTGGGTATGCCGCTTCCCCACCGACACAACCATGGGGTCGAGGTCGACGCTGAATCCGGCGAGGAGCAGCGCGTGCGCGGCTGCGGTGGCACCCTGACGCCGCTGCTCGACGAGCAGGGCGTGCGGCCGTCAGTGTAGGGGCCGTGGGCCCGGCAGCGGAAACGAACTGTCCTGTGGCCTGCAGAATTCCCGCGGCCCGGTCGTCGCCGATCGCGACGACGAGCCGGGTGCCGGGGTCCTTGGTGAGGGTGTTGTACTCCCGCATCCGGAAGTCGGGCTCCTTGAGCGTCATCGAGCCTTGGTGGTCGGCGTGCGGGTGCGGGGGCTGGCGGGGACCGGCGGCATGGAAGCGGGGGCGGAGGCGGGCGCGGTCCGACCTGCGGGGTGCTGGAGTGCGGTGTCGATGCCGAGCGCGTCCAGCTGCGGGCCGATTTCGCGCAGGGCGCGCGCCTGCGCTTGGGTGTCGTCGCCGCTGAGGCGGTAGATGCCGCTCTGCGGGTCCTGGACGAAGCCGTTGGCCACGAGGGTCGCGCTGGCACGGTCGTCGACGGGCACGGTGGCGACGCTGCCGTCTGGCTGCCAGGTCAGGACGACCCGGTCCGGCTGGGAGGGCTGGATGCCGCCCAGCGCGTTGTGCCGGACCTGGGCGAGGGCGCTGTCGTAGCGGGCGAGCAGGTCGCCGACTATCTGCTCGGCGCTCAGGAACGGGTCGTCGGTTAGGGCGATGCCGTTGGGCTCGGGGACGGTGCGGTATGCCTCGTCGGGCAGGGTGCGAGGGGCGACGGCGGCGATGAGGAAGCCGTCGCGTTCATCGTGACGGTTGAGGACGGCGACCTGGGCGCCGTCCGGGCGGCTCAGGACGGCGGCCTGCCGGAGCGGGTGCTCGGCGAGGGAGGCGGCGATCAGGTCGAGGTCCCAGATCCTGTCGGCGAGTTCGGCGAGGTCGTCCTTGGCGTCGGCCGGCAGGTGGGAGCTGGTCCAGGTGCCGGGGAGTTCGCCGGCGAGGACGTCGGCGAACGAGGCGAGGCGTTCGGAGGTGTCGTGGTCGTGCATGGTGTCCTTGGGCGAGGTGGGAGTCAGCGGCGCAGTCCGGCGGCCACCGGCGGCGGAGCCGGGAGCGTGCGCGGCGGGGGCGGACAGGCGCACACGGCGGAGCGCTCGCGTTCGGTGGCGTGGACTTCCCCGCTGCACGTGCTGCGGCCGGGGTGCGGGGCGTGCCGGTCGGCGAGCGTGTTGCGGGTGTCGGCGAGATCGCTGCGGATGACGCCCAGGTGATTGTCGGCGAGGTAGCGCAACCGCCGGGCGATGTACGGATCGGCCGGCGCGCCGAGCCCGTCGTGGAAGTCGGCGGTGGCGGTGAGGACTTCCTCCAGCGCGGCGAGGATGCCGTCGTGGGCGGCGGTCAGCTCGATCAGGGCGTCGGCAGCCTCTTCCGTGGTGGTGGCCTCGCGAATGCGCTCGGCGAGGTGCGCGACGGAGGAGCCCAGCGGCAGGTAACCGGCCGGGCGCGCGGCGGTGTCGAAGTCTGTGTCGCAGCCGACGTGGTACCCGGCGGCCCGGATGCGTGCGACGGCGTCGGTGGCGAAGCGGATTTCGTCGTCTTCGGTGAGGCCGGTGGGGGCGCGGTGGTAGGTCTCGTGGACGCGGACGACGGCGATGAATCCCGTGCGCTGGAGGATGCTGTGCGCCTCGGAGTCCCCGCCGCGGGCGAGGAGTTCGTCGGAGTGCGGGTCGCGGCGGATGTCCAGGAAACGGTCGGAACGGGGCAAGGAGACGTTTCTCCTAAAGCGATCGGTGGGCGGTGTGCCGGAGGGCGGGCGGCACGGTGGCGACCCGGGGCTGGACCAGGTGGGCCGCGGTGGTGTCCAGGTCCTGCTGGATGGCGTGGATGCGGCGGGCTATCAGCTCCAGGCGGTGCGCCGTGTCGGCGCCGACGGCTCCCGGTTGGCGGGCGATCCGGTGCGCGGTGTGCTCGACGAGTCCCCGGACCGTGGCGAGCGGGCCTGCCTGCTCGTCGGCGAGCTGCATGAGGACGCTCGCGAGCTGGGCCGATGCCGTGGGCGCCGTACAGATGGCGGGCCGCGTCGTGGGTCCGGTGCGGACGGGGATCAGGTGGAGGTCCTGCTCGATGCGGCGCGCTTCGCCGGAGAGGCGGCGCAGGATGTCGGTGGGCGGGGAGTGCCGGGCGCCGTCGAGGTGGATCAGGTTGGCGATCAGGTCGAGGCGTCCGGGCTGGGCCTGAACGGCGATCCACCGGCACCCGTGTTCCTGGCCGGGGATCTCGATGCCGGCGGCCCGCGCGAGCCGGTAGGCGGTTTCGGACCACTCGGGGCCGGTCAGTTCGCGGTCGTCCGGGTGAAGCCGGACGTCGAGGTGGAGGATCGCCCGCCGGTCGCCGTCCGGGCTGGCGGCGAACGGATGCTCCAGGTACGGGTCTTCGAGGTGCTCGGCCCACTCGACGGACGTCCAGGTCTTCTGCTCGTCGTCCAGCGTGAAGTGATCCAGGCCCGGCCAGTGGGCGACGACCGTGTACTCCGTCAGGCTCTCGTTCGGCGAGACCGGCCTCCCCAGTGCCTCGGCGAGCGGGTCGTGCGGTCTGTGGGTCCGCTCGTGGAGGCGGGGGATCACCGGCCGCCCCGGATGTCGGCGATGTGCACCAACTGGTTGAGGGCGGTGGTGGTGTACCAGCCGCAGTCGATCAGCTCGTCGCGGTCGGCGAACCGCGCAAGGAGGGCCACTTCCATGGCCCGCAGGTGGATCAGGCAGTCCGGGCAGCGGCGCGAGAGGTGCACGAGGTAGCGGGGGTGGGCGGTGACGTAGGACTGGGCTCCGCCGGTCGCATCACGCAGCCGCCATCCGTCCTCGTCGGTGGGGGTGTGCCAGGACGGGGCGACCACGTGCATGGCGTCGCCCCACAGTTCCCCGCCGGCCACCCCCTGGAGGACGACGACGGTGTCACCGGCCCGGAAGTGCTGGTGCGTGATGTCCCGGTCGGGGGTGAGCGGGTCGGGCGTCGGCGCGAAGGCCGATCTGGTCGGGGGCTGGGACATGGGTTCCTTCCACGCAATTGGCGGCGGGGTGGGAGGAACAATGGTCCGGAGGAACGCCGGTTTGGCTAACCGGCGTTTCCCGGCTATGTTCCCCAGCCGTCAGCGGAACTGGTTCTCCGTTCCGCGGTCCGCCTCGGTGGCTGCGTCGAGGAGTTCGAGCACGTCGGTGCCCTCTGCGTCGCGCTGGTCGATCCACCAGCCGGCGCGGGTGATGGCGCGGGCCTTCTCCTCCAGCGCCGCCCAGTCGGCCTCGTCCCAGGTCCCCTCCACGACGAGCGCGGTGTGCGCGGCTGTCATCAGCTGGTGGCGGGATCGCTCGCCCCAGTCCAGGGCCTTCTCCGGGCCTTCCAGCTGCGGCATGTCGAACTGCTTCGCCCAGGTGAGGGCCGCCTCCTGCTCGGCGGCGCGCTTGGCCGCGAGCCACTCCTCCTTGGACTCGGTGTCGGCGTCGCGCGCCGCCTTCCAGCATTCGGTGCTTATCTGCACTTCACTCGGATGGATGGGAGGGAGCTTGCGACTGGACAGGGCGCTCTGCCGATGCGGAGCAGGACGAGCGGGCTTGCGATGGTCGGGAGTAACGCTCTGTACATCCGGCGACGGGACGAAGCGCACTGCAGCTGAGTGACGGGACGTCAGCAAGCTTGCGGAACCCTGATAAGCCCTGCGTTGAGTCTTTTCCAACCAGATTCTGGAGTCCCGCAGTTGGGCTGACGACATGGTGAAGCCCCTGGTAGATGGGTTTTCGACCAAGAGAACCGGCTCCACCAGAGGCTTCACGTGCTTGTCTACCCGCCGGGCGTCGACGTGTCCAGCTTCGCCCTCCGCTTCCTCGCACAGCAGCTGCGGCGCCACCGCCGCACGATCGGCTGCCGGTGGCGGCGCCTGACTGCCGGCCACCAGGCCCTGCTCGCCTCGCCCATCTGCCACGCCTATGCCCGGTTCGCCGCCGGGTTCAGCGTCGGCACCACGACGGCACACCACGGTGGGAGACCCTCTCCGCGGGCCAGCAGTCGATCAACCGGTCCCACGCGAAGATCCGGGCCCTCGTTGAGAAGGCCGTCGCCACCCTCAAGTCCTGGCGGCTCCTACGCAAACTGCGGTGCTCGCCGGATCACCAGCCTCGTCCAAGCCGTCCTCACCCCGCATCTGGCCAGCTCGGAGTGAGGATGGAAGGCTCCATTTCTCGAAACAGCGGGTTGTGCGCTTGTTAAGGTAATTCTCGCAGGGGGCGTTCCCGCACCAGCGCTCCATGGATCGGAAGGATTCCTATGGGAGAACAACCTGTCGTAGATGAAAAATCCATCATGGAGGCACTGCGAATAGTGTTCCGCCGTGGCGGTGATAGGGAAGGCGAAGACTTCACCCTGCTATCACCCATCAGTCTGCCTGATGGTGCGTCTATCGTTGGCGTAGAGAGCGTCGAGGTCTCCGCTATTGTAGACCGCCTGAATCAGGCGAAGCGCAAGACTGAGACTTCTTTCCATTGGGACGATAGGGCGGAATTCTCCTTGATCTCACTCGACTCGATCGGCACTTTCGACAGGTACTTCGAGGACAGTGAATTTAATGGTCAAGGTGAAAATGCCTTGACTTTCAGAGTCGGCAGGCCGTCCCGAGAGTTCACGGCCTATCTGCTTTGCATGGTTGCGCAGAACCATAGCTTCCTGGCGACGGCGAGGGGCAGGATGGTGCTGAATCGGATCAGAGGTGCCGACAAGCCGGCAATGCGGGGAAGTATTAGGACGGGCCGGAAGGGCCCGGGAATTGAATCTCTGTTTGATGTAATATCGGAAGGGCTTCGCGCGACTACGCTGCGCATTGATGCTGTAAAGGCGCGATCGGACTTTGAAGCGCTTGCCAATTCTTTCCTTTTTCATGCCGCCTACAACACTGATGCGGCAGCTCGGATTGGCCTGGAGCCGTGGTTCCGCCCCCGGGCTATCCAGCGGGTCAGGAGGTCCCAGACTGGATCTATGGATGCCCCTAGGCAGACGTATGAAGCGGATCTAGTGCACCACTACCTCATGGGTGTCGCAGCAGAAATTCCATTGCTGGAGTACCTGGCGTACTATCACATCGCTGAACATTTCTTCGAGAAGGTGTTCAATGAAGACTTGGTGAGGCAGGTGCGGTCGGGTATTACCGACCCTTCCTTCTCGGCTCGGCGCACTAAGGATATCCAGTCGATTATCCGGATCGTCGATAAGGTTCAACGTCAGGTTAAGAGGGAGGGGGGAGTGAACGAGCAGCGGTCGCTTCAATTGGTGCTCGACAGGTTCCTTGATGTGCCTCGCCTTGTTGCTGATCTTGATGCGCATGACGCCACTCTGGCTGACCACTACGCCAACAATGGGGTTCCTTTTGCCGGAGCGGGCAAAGTTGACATTCGCGGAAATGATGAAGATGTCGTCCGTGGGGCAGTTGCGAGGAGGATATACAAGGTGAGAAATGCTCTAGTGCATGCAAAGGAGGGTGAATTTCCAAAATATGCACCCTATGCCCACGATGAGGAATTGGGTCGGGAAATTCCTCTGATTCGGTTTATCGCGGAGCAGATCGTTATTGCGCAGGGCACGGCGTTGTGACCTACTGGTCGTTCGGCTGACTCGCTGCCGAGCTGCGGTGAGCCCGGCCGCCCGCCGTGACTACCGCGCGTACGGCACCGAGTTGGCCGAGGTCCCGGAGCTGCCCGCCTTCGTCACCAGCCGACTGCTCGGCTTCCACCAGTCCACCGGAGACAACTGGACCCGCGAAAGCCAGGGCTTCGGCGCCGACTACGCCGCCGAGATCAGCCGACGCTGAGGCCGAGCCAGCCACGCCGCCAACACCCGCGATATCGAGATGCCGGTGCTCGGCCGGACCGGTAACTTCACCGAGATGGCGCGCGAGGAAGTAATGCAGGCCGGGGCGGGAGCAGCGGAGAGATACGTTCCCACAGTTCATCAGGCACAAGATTATCCGACACCCACACCAATTTGCCGCCACCAAGCCCGGCCGCCAACCTCCTACAGCAACTCAATCTGATCCCTCCCGCCGGCCGGACCGGCAGCTTCGTCGCGGGTGGTCAAGGGCGTCGCCTAGAGAGCACGGGCCGGGACCCCACAGTGGTGGGGCCCGATCCGGTCAGGCGGTATAGACAAGCTGGCGGCCGTAGATCCGCCCGTCGACGAGATACGCCGGCGCAACGACGAAGGAGACTGGCGATTCGGGGTCGCACGATGCCCAGGCTTCCTGCCGTTCAGGGTCCAGGGGTGCTCCTGTGGTGTAGGTGTAGCTCCATTCGTGTGCGAGGCCGATCTTGGCGATGCGCTCCGCCAGGGCGACGCAGTCGCTCCGCAGGCGGTTGATCGCGGCCTCGGTGCCGGGGTCGTCCGCGAGGCGGAGGGACTGCTGGATGGACCAACTGGAGGCCGGCCTCTTGTCCAGGAGGTGCCGGATGAGTTGGGACATGAGGAACGCGGTGCGTTCCCGGTTGGGGCGGTGTCGGGCGAGGTCAGTTCTGTCGCTGTACTGGCGGGAGAAGTTCTGGAACTGTTGTTCCACCAGTGTCCGGGTCTGGCGGGAGAGCTCCTGGTGCTCGCAGTGCTGCGTTCCCGCGAGATCGCCGCGCCGGTCCAGCTGGGTGGCGAGGAGGGTGCCCAGCTGGCGTTCGAGGCGGTTGATGTGCCGCCACATGCGCTGGTGCTCGGTAGCGCCGCGACGCACCTCGAACTCCAGCGCCACGATCCGCTGGTGGGCGGCCTCCAGCTCTTCCTTGATGCTTGGTCCGGGGTCTGGGAGGATGCCCGGGCCCCGGTCGGGGCCTGTCAGCCACTCTTCTTGCGAAGGTTTCCTGGGTTCACGGAAGAACATGGGTCTCGGCTCAGTAGTTGGAGTGGAAGCGAACCTGCGCGACGGCCTCGCCGCCTCCTTGCACCAGTTCGGCGCGGACCTTGATCTCGGTCTCGCCGAACTTCATGAAGGTGCGCACTGCGCGCCCCTTGCGGTCGAAGCGCATGACTGGGCTGAGGTCGATAGTGACCTCTGCCAATTGGTCGCAGCCGTCTTCGGTGATGTATCGGGGTTCGGTGTCCCGGGTGGCGTAGACGCCGAACACGACCTGCTTCTGCTGCTCGAACAGGGGGATCATCGTGTGGCAGACCTCGGCGTTCGTCGGCACCGACTGTCCAGCGGTGGCGTAGATCTTGAACCGATCCGCGCACCTGTCTCCGTCCGGGGTCTTCACCCGGGACGATTCGGGGTCGATGCCCTCTTCGAACGACATGGCGGTGTCGATGCCGTAGGTGAACCGGCTACGACGTGCGCGGGTCTGGGGGTCGTAGCAGAAGTGGACGGCGCCGGCCAGGACGGCGATGTCGGGGTTCGGCGGCACGATGATGGTGGCGCGGGCCCCGAAGCGTTCCTTGATGGCCTGCTGGAGGTACGGCGAGTTGCTGAAGCCGCCCGCGAGGGCGATCACGTTGGGGATGCCGGAGTCGCTCTGGGTGGACTCCATCTCGTTCAGCTGGGCCTCGACGAGCTCGAATGTACCTGGCACGACGGTGTCGAAGAGCGCGTGCAGCTGGGCGGGGGTGAGGACGATGGCGTCGTCGACCTTGTTCTGACGCCGGGCCAGTCGACGGCGGCCCGTCGCTCCCATCTTCCGGTCGATGGCGGTGGGAATAAGGAGGTTGAGGTTGTCCTCCTGGTCGAGCCGAACGGCGACCTTGGCACGCTCCCACTGGTCGATCATGTGCAGCAGGGCGTCGGGACAGGCTTCCCGGATGTCGTCCATGACGTCCTTGCCGAAGCCTTCGAGGAGGTGTTCGCTTTCGACCCGGCGGTTGAGGAAGTCCGAGCCCAGGCGGTCGCCGAGAGCCTGCCCGATCTCGACCATCTTGCCGTCCTGGTCGTTCTCGTAGGCGGTGATGTCGATGGTGCCGCCACCGCAGTCGACAACCATGAAGCGCGCCCCCGGGGCCAACAGCCCTGGGTCGGAATCACCGTGACGTGCTCTGGAGACTCGGGCGTAGTGGGCGGCGGCTTCGGGTTCCAGCGAGAGCAGGACCCGCCCGTCTTCGCCGGGCAGTCCGGCGTTCTTGATCACATCGCGGTAGATGGCCTTCTGATAGTCGCTGAAGCAGGCGGGCACCGTCAGCACCCAGCGGATGTCGTCCTCGTCGTAGCCGCTGGTGGTGATCTGCTGGAGCATCGTCTGCACGACCTGGCGCAGAAGCATCGCGAGCAGGGCCGCTGTCTGGAGGTCCCGGGGGCTCACGCCGCTGGCGTGGTCGGTGCGTTCGAGCTCGGAAGCGCCGTCAGCCGGACTCGCATCCTCCGCCGCTTCCACGGCCTTCTCCGTGCTGCCGTCCTCCTCCAGGGCTCCGAGATCCATCTTGAAGCCGTGGTAGTACTTGGCCCCTGCCGTGCGCAGGGCCATGCCCTGGGTAAGCCACATTCGCCTTGCTTCGTAGCCCCACGCGATCATCTCGCCGTCGGCGTCCAGGAGGAGCGCCGACAGGTTCTTGACGGTGGGTGCTGGCTGCGATTCCCAGTTGTTGAAGAAGTGGATCTTTCGCGTTTCCGGGGCCTCGTTGTCCGGTGAGGCTGTGGTCCAGCCTCCGCCGATCGCGTAGGTTCCCATGTCCACGGCGGCGAAGACGCGGGGGTCGAACATTTGGGGTTCCTTGACTCGGATGGTGCCGCGGGGTGGGCTCCTTCGGCGGGCCTGCTGGCGGCTGGACAGTCAAGGTGTCCCAGGAGGTGAGCGCCCCCCTCAACTTCCTGCGCTGCCAGGGGCAGGACATTCACCCGCCCAGACCATCAGGACTGTGCAATCCTGCACAGACTGCGCATTTATGCACAGCGTGTCGGCACCACCCTGCCCGCCACCTCAGGTTCTACGCTGCCGCGCATGGAAATCGATAGGCACAGGTCATCACAGATGTGCGGGCCCGGTTCCCCTACCTGGATCACACCGCTGCCGAAACCTGCGGCTGACGCGGTGATCCGCGCGAAGCTCACGGAGTACCGGCGCATGTGCCAGGAACGCGACCGCCTGATCCTTGAAGCGAAGAAGGCGGGCCTCTCCGAGGTATCCATCGCAGATCTCACCGGGCACTCTCGCAACACAGTGCGGAGCGTCCTGAAAGCACACGGGATCTCGTGATCAAGCACTAGCAATAACCATTCCGCAGGTTGGAACAGCACGCCTTACCAACAACGGCCATAAATGGATCTCCTCAAACGGGTTGGAAAGTAGGGGGTGTTGCGCCGTGATCAGGGCGTCTTGTGCCGGCCTCGGAGCGGGCGGCGATGCCGGCCGCGCTGCACGGGTCCGGTGGGGCGGAGACGTCGGCGTGCGGCGAGAAGAACGGTGAGAGCGAAGGCCGCGCCGGCGGCGGGGAGCGCAGCGCTGGCCAGAGGCTGCTCGGCGAGGCGTCCGGCGAGGGCGGTACCGGCGGACTGCCCGACGCCGATCGACAGGATCAGCCACGCGTACGCCTCGCTGGTGCGGCCCGCGGGGGTGAGGGCATCGGTGGTCACGTAGGCGCAGGCGACCACGACCGTGAGGAACGCGCCGGGCACGGTGACCGCGGCGGTGGCCGCATACGGGACGGGAAGGGCAAGGAGCGGGAGCCACCCGGTCAGGAACGCGGCACCGGCGATGATCAGCCGTCTGAAGGTGGTGCCCGACCAGGTGCGGCTTCCGTAGAGGAGGCCGCCGAGGAAGCTGCCGGTGGAGAACGCGGCGGGGATGATCCCGGACAGCATGTCCTGGCGGTGCTGTTCGGCCAGGGCGATGGACCACACGTTCATGGCTCCGATCGCGAACCCGATGCCGGTGAGGGAGACGAACAGCAGCACGGCGGGATTGGCCAGCCGCCGCGCCGGGGCCGCGTCCTGGCTCCCGGACCGTTCGGGCCGCCAGCGCCGCGACGGCGGCGCGAGGGCGACCGCGGCGGTGCCGGCCAGGCCGAGGGCGGCGGCGACGGCCAGCGCGAGGGACGGGTTGTACGCGGAGGCGAGCGCGGCGACGAGCAGGGGGCCGACGATGTACAGCAGGCCCTGGGTGCCGGTGTCGAGGGCGAGCGCGGCGTGCCGCAGCCGGGGGTCGGGCAGCACGCTCGGCCACAAGGCTCGGAGCCCGGACTCCAGGGGCGGGGTGGTCAGGCCGGCGGTGACGACGATCGCCGTGGCGAGGGCCGGCCCACCGTGCGGGTCGGCCAGCGGCAGGGCCACCAGAAGCGCGGAGTTGAGCAGGGCGGCAGGGAGGTGCACCGGGGTCTGTCCGTGGCGGTCCATCAGGCGTCCCTTGACCGGCTGTGCCAGCGAGGAGGACAGCCCGTACAGGGCGCTGAGCAGCCCGCCGAAGGCGATGCTGCCTCCGGACGTGGTGGTCCACAGGAGGATGGCGACGGGTGCCATGCCGTTGGGGAGGCGGCCGGTGAGGGTGCCGCCGAGCAGGCGGGCGACGTAGGGGCTGCCCAGTACCGCGCCGTACGTGATGCGCGGCGCCGGGGCCGGGGGTGCGGTCGGGGACAACGGGTGCTTTCTCTCGGGAGCGCCTAGCGGTGACGGGCGGTCGTGGTGACGCGGGGCGGCGCGGGGGCTGTGGTGTCCAGGGCGGGGCGTGGTCGGGGCCGTGGCCGGGGGGTGCGGTGCGGGGGCAGGACGGCGACGGTCGCGCCGAGGTCCTCGGCTGCCTCGTGCACTTCACGGGTGAGATAGCCGATCTGCCGGCCGAGGACGGCGAGCCGGGCGGCGATCTGCTGGCCCTGCACGGTTTCCAGTGCGGTGGCGAACTGGCCGCTGGTCTCCAGGAGTTCCTGGAGACGGATCATCGGGCCTGCGTCGTAGCCGCGCTGGGTGGCGGTGAGCAGCGCGTTGGACGCGTCACCGGCGGCCTGGGCCTCGACGACGTCCCGGATGAGTTCCTGTAGCGACACCTCGGGGGCGGGTTCCGGGCGGTTGAACCGGGAGACGTCCGCGCGCAGCACACCGGGCGGGACCGGGGCGGGCAGCGCCTGTCCGGCCTCGTACTCGTGGGCGTAATGTCCGATCACCTGCCAGCCCGGTGCATCCGGGTCGCCTCTGAGGGCGACCACCGTCGAGGCGTCGTCCTCGACCAGATACGCGAGGGTGATCGGCCGGCCGTCAGCGGCATACCACGACTCGGTCAGTTCCAGCTCGCCGCGCCTCCGCGCCGCCTGGGCCCGCTCGGTCCACGCCTGCTGTTCCTCGTCGGTCAGCGGGATCCTGTCGTTCTGGTTCTGGTCGGCGAGGTTGCCGGCGATGAAGCCGTGGTCCGCCCAGGCGGCGAGGTGGGGCCACAGGGCCGCGCGCTGCGCGCGTTCGGGCGAGGAGCCGGGGGCGGTGGGCTGGTCGAGCGCCCGCCGGATCTCGGCGGCGGAGGTGGAGAGGCCGTCCAGCACGCTCCGCCATCCGGTGAGGTGCCGGGCGGGTGGCAGCTCGTCGAGCGCGCGGCGGGCAGCATCGAGCAGTAGGACGGCGTACGGGGCGAGGTGCTCGGTGTACGCCTCCACGGCCAGCTTGTCGCGGTGAGCTTGCGCGGCTGCCGCGGCGCCCGCGTGAACGGTGCGGCCGTAGCGGTCGCGTGTCATGTCGAGCGCGGTCTCGGTCTCGCGGTCGATGGCCGACATCCGCAGCCGGAAGTCGCGGGCCCGCTGCGCGAGGTCGGGTGCTACCGGCGGGGAGCCGTCGGGACTCGGGTCGCTGCCGGACGTCATCGGGACCGTCCGCCACCGGCGACCGTCAGGTGGACGGTCGGTGCGTAGGGGGGCTTCGGCGGGATCTGCCGGGCCGACGGCGGGGAGGTGGTGGGCGATGCGGCGCGCTGCGTCGTCCGTCCGGCGGCGGCCTGGGCGAGACGGCTGCGGCGTTCCTGGAGTCCGTTCGGCCGGTCCGGACGCGGCCGGCCGGCCGAGGCGGGGTCGAGAGCGATGTCGGCCTGCACCGTGTACCCCTGGCGGCGCAGATCGTGGACGGCCTGGCGGGTGCGGCGGGGGCCGTCGCGCTCGGGCTCGCTGAGCCGGTACAGCCCGTGTTCCCCGGGGACGGGCTCGAACTGCTCGCGCTCCAGATACCAGTGGGCGAGGTGTGACGGCATGGAGGAGGTGAAGGCGGCGACGAAGCCGTGTTCCTCGTGGCTGCCGAAGGCGAACTGGGTCCCGGGTTCCAAGGGCGGGGATCTCCTTACATGGTCGGTGGTGGAGCTGGTCAGCGGCTGCGGTGCGTGGGGCAGGCCGCGGCAAGGGAGCGGAACGGCGCGGAAACAGCGAGGGCCGGACGGCGGTGCGGTGCGCTCAGGCGGGCTTGGCGCAGGAAGGTCTCCCCGCTGGTGAACCAGGTCTCGACGGCCGGCCACGCACGGGTGTTGCGCTCCCGGGGCGGAATCGGACTGCCGTGGACCACGTCGGCCAGCAGATTCTCGGCATCGGTCAAGGTTCCAGTCAGGTGGGAAAGCGCTGCGGCGTCGTCGGGCCACGGGCTGCTGACCGGGCGGTACCGGTCCATCAGCGCTGCCGCTCTCCGCGAGGGCGGTGTGCGCCCACGGGTACTGCTCGCCCGAGGCGATGGCGACGATCACGGACTCCCGGCTGCGCGCCAGGATGATCTGCGCCTCAGCCATGGACCAGGTTCTCGTGTAGGTTCCGCATTCTCATGAGCACTCGTGCCGGGGAGGATTACGGTTTCCGCGATCTGTGAGCACAGCATCTGACGGGTGATCATGAGCAGAAGTCCGACCCCGGTGGTGTGCGAGTGCCGCTCTCTGTAGTGGCGGCGGACCGGTGTGGTCGGAGCGGTTGAGAACAGGTTTGATGCCCTCCTTGTGTGGTGGGTGGGATCCTTCAATGATCGCGACGAAGGCCGGTTTCCCTAACCGGCGATCACGGGCTATGTTGCGCCGCCGGGCGGACGGTCGCCGCTGATGTTGACGGCCTCTGGCCAGGTGCCGACGGCCGTTGGCGGCAGCGTCTCGGCGTGCTCGGCAACGGCATCATGCGGTGGCATCTGCTGACCGCAGCTCCTTACGTCGCGGCCATCCAGCCGCACACCTGAGTACAAGAGTCCCTGAATTCAGGGTTGCATGTACTGTCGTGGGGTGCTGACTGTTGTCTCCGACATCGAGGTGCTGGCCCGCTTCGGCCGCGCGCTCGCCGACCCGATCCGCTGCCGCGTCCTGCTCGCCCTGCGTCAGGCGCCGGCCTACCCCGCCGATCTCGCCGAGACGCTCGGCGTATCTCGGACCCGGTTGTCCAACCACCTGGCCTGCTTGCGCGACTGCGGCCTCGTCGTCACGGTGCCCGACGGGCGCCGCACCCGCTACGAGCTTGCTGACGAACGCCTCGGCCACGCCTTGGACGACCTGCTCGCCGTTGTGGTCGCCGTCGAGTCGGACCAGACCTGCCCGGACGCCGCCACCAAGGACTGCTGCTGATGACCGCGATATCCCTCGGGCCGTCCCCGGCCCGGCGTGACGCGCTCGCCCGGCGCGTACGGCTGCTGGTCGCCGCGACGATCACCTACAACGTCATTGAGGCGGTCGTCGCGATCACCGCGGGCACGATGGCCTCCTCGACGGCGCTGATCGGCTTCGGTCTGGACTCGGTGATCGAGGTGTCCTCCGCCGCTGCGGTCGCCTGGCAGTTCTCCGCCCGCGACCACACCGTGCGCGACGCCCGGGAGAAGACGACCCTGCGGATCATCGCCACCTCCTTCTTCGCGCTGGCCGCCTACGTCACCTTCGACGCCGTGCGAGCCCTGGCCGGCACCAGCGAGGCCGACCGCTCGGTCCCCGGCATCGTCATCGCTGCCCTGTCCCTCGCGATCATGCCGTTCCTCTCCGCCGCCCAGCGCAAGGCCGGTTGCGAACTCGGCTCCGCCTCCGCGGTCGCCGACTCCAAGCAGACCCTGCTGTGCACGTACCTCTCCGCCGTCCTTCTGGCCGGCCTGGTCCTCAACGCCACTCTCGGCTGGTCCTGGGCCGACCCGATCGCCGCCCTCGTCATCGCCGCCATCGCCGTCAAGGAAGGCCGCGACGCCCGGCAGGGCAAGGGCTGCTGCGCACCCACCGCCCACGCCTCGGTTCCCGTCGGGACCGCCGCGGTTGAGGCGGACGCGTGCGGCTGCGAGCCGGGCTGCACCTGCTGATCGTAGAATCCGCGCCGTCCCGCCCGCACCCGGGCCACCGCCGACAGGGGATTCGGCCCGCGGGCTGGTGACTGAGTCGCGCGGCCGGTCAGTGGCCGCGCGTGGCGTACATGATGACCGCCATCCCGGCGAGGCAGACGAGCGCGCCGATGACGTCGAAGCCGTCGGGCAGGCAGCCGTCGGCGACCATGCCCCGGGTGACTGGCTCCGTTTACGTGAACGCGGTGCGGTTCATTTCCCGTACCCGCCTGCTGCGCTGGTCGTCGAGAGTGCGGCCCCACTTGCCGTTGGAGTAGTGCACGGACCGCCCCGAGACAGGGTCGCGGAAGTCAACGTTGCATCCAGTGCCCGTGTGGATGTGGTCGCACAAGCAGGTGCATTGTTTGTGGTCGACCTGCCAGCCGAGTCCGGTGGGGCCGTCACCGAAAAGGTGAATGAGGTCCGGGCAAGGCGGGCCGTCGGTGGTCTCCAGTCGTACGTTGCCGTTCACGGCGTGCCAGGCGTCAGTGCCGTTGATAGGGCCGGCCCCGGCCGTTGCTCGGATGCGTCGCAGCAGGGGCGAGTAGATGCTCGGGGGATCGCAGGGCGAGGCTGCAGCTACCTCGTAGGCGGCGCGTTCCACTGACGTCCAGTCCGCGGTGGCGACCAGCAGCGGTCCGTAATCGCGGGCCATTCGTTTGGCGGTGCGGGTCCACCATTGAGGGTTGAAGCCGGTGAGCACGATGTCGGCTGGCTGCCCGGGGCGATACAGGCAGATGCCGCCTCGCTCGTGGCGGTATCGGAGTCCGGGCACACCGATGACCTGGTCCTGAGGGCCGACGAACGTGTCCTGGCTGGGGCGGGGGAGGAGGAACTCGGCCCAGTATTTGATCACATAGGGCTCATTCACCAGGCGCAGGAACAGCTGGTCGGGGCCGGGGCGGACCTGGGCGATACCCAGGGGGTGCTCGCAAAAGCCACCGAGTTTGCAGCATGCCAGGAAGACTGCGGTTTCGAGCAGGGCCTGTTCTGGCTGGTCAGCTGCAGGGATGCCCAGCGGGCGCTGGCCGTCCTTGAGAAGGGGGTACAGCGCTTGGTGCGATTCCCCGGTGCAGCGCCGGCGGTCCTTGGTGAATGTCAGGGCGGCCTGAGTCATGATTTGTTTTCCGCGCCGGACCGGCCCCCCCCGGCGGTGGCGCTGTGTTCCGGTGCTGCGAGGCGCTCATTCGGTGAAAGGTGGACGTTCTGGCCGGTACTCAGCGAGGGAGCGTACGGGGGGGCACTGCCCATCACGCGGCCGGGCGTCACCATGCCCGCGTCGATGTCACCTCACGCATGCCGGGAAAGCAAGGATACGCAGCCGAAAGTCCCCGATCGGGTGAAGGTGAGAACGCGCCCAAGAGCCCATGATCACGCGGAAATGCTCGATCGGTGCTCATGATCACGCGGAAGTACTTGCGAAACTGCGGAACCCACACACGGGTGCTCGACCTGCAACTCGCGCTCCGCCTTTCCCTTGAGCCACGAGTGCCTCCGCGCGTCGAACTCCGCCTGATCGCGGTAGGTGTCCTCGGCCGTCCACTGACCGGCGTGGACCCTGCGGTGATACACGACGTTGGGCAGCAGTTCGCCCGCCGATCTCGCGCAGACACCCATCAGGAACGAGTAGTCCTCCCCCTTGTGGAGGCCGCCGTGGCCGACCGCCTGGGCGAGGCGGGTGTCGGTCAGCAGCATGCAGTGGCCCAGGGGCGGCTTGCTGGCCTCGGGGTCCGGCCAGAACGTCCAGACATCGCCCGGCGCGTGGCGTCCAACGGGGGTCCGGCACACCCAGGTGTTCAGGCTTCCGGACACCGGGTCCCAGTCGGCCGACCGGCCCGCGACCCAGCCCAGGCCGGTGGCGATGGCCCTCTCATTGCGCACGGCCAACGAACCGGGCGGAAGCCGGTCGTCATCATCGGCGAAGGCGACACGCGGTGCGCTGACGTAGTTCAACGCGGTGTTGCGGGCGGGAGCGGGTCCCGGTCCGGTCCGGGCCACCACAGTGACCCTTCGGTCCTTCATAATTCCGCGCGGAATGAGGTCGGGATCGGCCTTCGGCCCGTTGGGGGCGATGATCCACTCAAGCGAGATGTCCCCCTGGGCGCACAGGCTGTCGTACAGCTCCTCAAGGAAGGGCAGCCGACTCGGGGCGAGGCCGGTCGGGGTGATCACCGCGACGGACGGCTGGTGCTGGTCGCGCAAAGTCTTCTCCGTACAGATGGCGGCGGCAAAGTTCATGTGACGACGCGTAGTTGAACGCGACGTTCGGACAGCCCCGCCGGGGCGAAAGCGACGAGCTGGTTCGAACGAACTCGGCCAGGGAACTCCACGAATGGGCGATATAGACGTGGGTGATGTGCGTCACGTAGTGATGGTCGGAGTCCGATAAAATGGGACTCATGCTGCGGCTCGCGTATGCGACAACTTGTCTGCGTCAGGCGGCAGTTAAGTGACACAACCTGCGAGGGACACGGGAAGCGCCGGGATAAGCGCAGTAGTCCTCCCGTCGGGGTAGAGGTCGAGGCTCTATCCGGCGGCCCAGCCGACCCCGGTGGCCTTCAGCGCGCGCAGCCGCACCCTCAGACTCCAGTTGACGTACGGGGTACGGACGGTGGTGAGGGCGAGGTTGCGGGCGCAGGCGGCGCCGACGGGGCGGGGCAGCACCAGGGGGCGGATGCGGGGATCACGGGCGAGTGCGGCGGGGAGCCGGGCGGGGTCGGCTCCGTCGAGCGCGATCACGGCCTCCCACGGCACGCTCTGCCGTGTCAGGCTGGCGTGCATCGCGGTGAGGTGGTCCAGGCGGTCTTCTCGCAGCTGGGTGGCGATGACGATCGTGATCTCGGGGCGGGTGTGCGGGTGCAGCGGTCTCTCCGGGCTCGGGGTGAGGCAGGAACGGGGCTTCTGGTTCGGTCGGTGGGCGGGCCAGGTCAGCGGTCTCCGGCTCGTGCATCGGCGTGCGGCACGAGCAGGCACCCGAACGGGCGTTGGTGTTCCTTCTGGTAGGGCGGGCGATGAAGGGACGGGTGGTCAGAAGGGGCCTTAGGTCGGGATTACTGGCCGGGCGCAGGGCCGGTCGGCGGGGAGTTCGGTGGAGTCGGGGGGAGGCCGGACGACGCCCGGGTCTGGCCCGGTGGCGGGAGGTGCGGAGGGGGAGCGGGGTCGTACTCGGCGCGGAGTATCGTCCGATCGGCTTCGTCCGCGATGGCCAGCACGGACAGGCTGCGGCCGGCCGCTTCCATCAGCAGCTTGGGCGGTGATCCCTTCGCTGCTCCGCGGTTCTGGCCGTGCCACCGGGCGGCGGTCAGGAGGTAGTCGCTCACGGCGCGGAGTACGGGTTCGGCGGCGTTCAGGAAGTGCTGGGTGACGGTGCTGGCCTCGGCAGGGGTTTCGGCTGCGGAGAGGGCGGTCTGGTACGGGGCGAGGTCAGGGCTCGGCAGGGGCTCGTCCGGCAGCGGGTGCCCGGCCAGGAAGGGCTCGGCGTCCCGGCTCGCCCACCGGAACAGATCGTCGCGGGTGGCGATGCCGTAGCGGGCTGCGGCGATCTGTTCTGCGTCGCGGCCGACGTTGTCGTACAGCTCGGAATCGGGATGGGACAACCCATTCCTCCAGGGGGAGAGATGTTCTGGCGATGGCAGGGGCCGGGGTGTCAGCGGGCCCGGCCGGACTGCGGGGATGCAGGGCGCGGAACAGGGGCGAAGGCGCTACGGGCCGTGGTGTGCGCCGACGGCTGCGGTTGTTGCGGAACGCCCAGGTCGCGCATCTGCTCGACGGCGAAGTGGAGACGTTCGCCGAGCTGCCGGAGGTCTGCTGCGGCCTCGTCGAGACCGTCCCGCAGATCGAAGCCGTCGTCCGTCTCGGCTTCCCGGGCCTTCTCCCCGGCTGCTTCGAAAAAATCGCCGAGCCGCTCCAGGAGGCCGCTGGTCGGATCCAGGATCTGGTGCAGCAGGGCGGCGGCGTCCGCATGCGTCTCAGCTCCGTTGAGCTGATCGGTAAGAGCGAGGAGCGCGTCGCCGTAGACGTAGGGGGAGGTGTGGTCCGCGGTGTCGGAGAGGTTCGGGGCCTTGGGCCCGCGGAGCGTCGGAGTGGCGGTGTTCACGAGCGTGCTCCCGGCGGGCGGGAAGGGAGCGGGCAGCAGCCCGAGCTGGGTGAGTCGCTGGTCGATCGCCTCGATCAGGGGCGAGGCGCTGCCGCCGTGGCGGGCTTCGGTCCGCTCAGGGGCACCGGGGTCGGCTGGGGGCGCGGAGTCGTAGATCACCTCGAACAGCGCCTGGTCGTCATGGTGCTCGCGGGTCACGATCCACCCCTCCGGGTCCCCCGGTGAACGGTCGGAGGAGGGCTCCTGCGGCGGGCCGATGATCAGGTAGCTGTCGTCGGGGAGTGATACGCGCACGATGTACGCGCTGAGGCCGAACTCGATGTCGCACTGCAGCCCTCGCTGCCGCAGCGGCGTGGTGACGTGCGCGTGGCGGCGCCACAGCTCCTGCCACAACGGGGTAGTCATGTGGCGGTGGTCGGGAAGTGCAGCAAGCCGATGCGTGCGACGGGTCTCTGGGGGGATTTCGCCGTCAGCGGCCACGGTTCCTCGTGCGGGAGGGGGGTTGGCGGTGCAGCGGTGGTGTCCGGTGAGTTGGCTCTGGCTCCGGAACCGGGGCGAAGTCGAGTTCGTACTCGTCGTAGGTGGCGATCAGGTCGTGCTCCATCTGTGCTTCGCGTTCGGCAACTTGCGCCATGAGATCGTCGTGCTCGGCTTGGCACTGCTGGTACTCGGCCCAGTCGGCGTCGCTGAAGTGGGCGGGGCGGTTCAGGGGGCTCCTTTAGCTGGTGATGTCGGTTCGGGTTCCTCGGCGCGGGCGAGGGTCCTTCGTTTGGATCAGGTTGGATGAGGGAGTGGGGGCTCCTGCCATAGATCGCAAGGCTGAGGAGGGAGTCACTCCGGTGGGGGTACTCCTCCGGCTCCGTCAGGGGCACCGCCACCCGGGCCGCAGTGCCGAGGGGGCCATAGGCGACGGACGACAACGCTGGGGGCACCTCCCGTGCCCGAAGGGCTACAGGGGAGAGGCGCGGGGCCAGGGCACGCGCGCCCAGAAAGCTCCAGACGAGAGGCCCTAGCGGTGGCGACCGCTCGGCCTGGGCGGCGGGGGCGCCGGACTCTCCTGACGGGAAGGCGTTGGGAAGAAGCGGTGGAAGTCGAGGTGGTCGTCGATTTCCTTGGCCGCATTCCGGAGAGATTCGGACGTGCGCCGCAGGTAGGAGCGCCCCGCGGCATGGTCGACGACCATGGAGTTCTCCAGGTATCGCCTGGTGATCGGGCTGGCGGGTGGGGACAGGGTCAGGGCGGTCACTGCGGTGTCGATGAAGCGCGGTGCTGTGTGGCTGGACAGGGTGGCCGCTGTGGCGAGGTGGGCGAGGATGGCTCGGCCGGCACGGTTCGCACTGTGCGGGCTCCGGGCGAATTCGGCAGTCAGCCGCACGACGTCGCGGGAGAGGTCTTGTGCGTCGGCGGCATGCTGAAGCAGCTCGGCGTAGGAGGGCCTGGCCGGCACGTGTCCGCTCTCGTCCAGCAGCTGCCACTGCTGGGCGGAGTCGCGGAATTTGGCCTTCATCGCGTTAAGCGCGCCGATGAGGTGGAGGGTGTCGTCGCGGGGTATCAGTTCGCGCTGTACATCGGGTTTCATGAGCCTCCTGCTGTTTTGTCTCTACTCCCGCGGGTTTGATTCCCGCGGGCCCGTTGGTGTGACCTGCAGGTGCAGGTCGGCGGGGGTTCAATCGACGGGATGAAGAATCCGTCGTTCCGTCGGGAATCCTGAAGCCCTGGCTGTATCTCTGAGGCACGCGCCAGTTCTGTGAACCGAGCGGCCGATGACCCTTGCCGTCGTCCGTAACCTGGCCAGTGGCCACCTCGATAGCCCGTTGGCCCTTTACGCGAGTCCTTGAGATCTTGTTTCGGCGGTGACCGTCCGAGTTGCTCTTATCCCGGCAGGAGGATCGACCCGCGTGACAGGCTCCGAATCCGAGCGCACTCTCACCTACGCCGCCGACCTCACGCGCGATGACGTCATCGCCTTGGAGGCGTTCCTCAACACGCAGCTGGGGCGGGTATACGAGGTAGTGGGGAAGACTGGCGAGACGTCCTTCGCGATGCAGTCCCTGCTCATCCTGGTCAGTGACTCGGCCGGGTTCCTGCACACCCTCCTCCGGCTGGGGCGGCCCGATCCGTGGCAGCGGGCCGCGATTGTGCGGGAGTGGCAGCGGTTGCGCAGCACCGCGCATCCCTTCAACCACTGCGACGGTTTCGATCACGACCGCTGGTGGAACCAAGTGCGGCACTACGACGCCACCGATGAGCGCGCGGAACAGAAGCGGATCCACCGGCTCGTCGATGGCGTTGCCGTCGACGAGGGACGGGTGTGAGATATCCCGACAGCGGGGGCGTAGTTCGCATGTCGCGCCTCGGCTTGGCCGAACCGACCCTTGAGTGACGGTCGTCATCGGCCCGTCCTCCTCGGGTTCATGGGGATCAGCGCGTCGGTGTTCGTGAACTCACGGATCTTTCAGCGCATCCGGGCGTCGGTGTCGAAGAGCTGCTTCTCATGGGGGTGGAGGATGTGCTGGACGATGAAGCTCCGGCCCGCGACCTTCCACAGGCCACGCCCGCGGTTGAGGTGGGCGATGGCCTCGGACTCCACGCTCGTGAGGCCGAGGAGCTGCGCCGCGGCGGCGAGCTGGTCGGTTTCCTGCCGGTAGACGATGCGGGTGGAGCAGTCGGCGAGGAGGCCCTCGGCCAGGGCGCGTCCGCGGGAGCCGGCGTCGCCAGCGGTCAGCAGGTCGGACAGCCGGTGGATCACCATCAAGTTCGCGATGCCGAGGCCGCGGGAGAGTTTCCACTGGGACTGCATGCGCTGGAGGAGACCGGGGTGGCGCATGAGGCGCCAGGCTTCGTCGTAGACGATCCACCGGCGTCCGCCGTCCGGGTCGGTCAAGGCCGATTCCATCCAGGCGGACGCGCAGGTCATGGCGAGGACGAGGGCGGTGTCGTCCCCGGAGCCGCCGAGCCGGGACAGGTCGATGGTCAGCATCGGCGCGCTGGGGTCGAAGGCGACGGTGGAGGGCGCGTCGAACATGCCGGCCAGGTCGCCGTGGACGAGGCGGCGCATGGCGTGGGCGAGGTCACGGGCGGCGTCGCCGAGCCGCCCGGACATGGTGCCGCCCGCGATGTCCAGCAGGGCGGGGTTGTTGAGGGTGGTGGCGATGTCCCCGAGGAGCGGAGTGCGGACGGTGGCGGCGGCGTGGCTGACGACCGCGTCGAGGGCGACATCGAGCGCGGTGTGCTCCATCGGGGCCAGGTCCCGGCCGAGGACGGTCCGGGCCAGTGAACCGAGCAGCAGGAGCCGTCGTTTGCGGATCTCGCCCGCCCATTCCCGCTCCGGCACGCTGGCCGGGCGGGGCGCTGCGTCCAGGGGGTTGAGTTTGCCGGGCAGCCCGGGGCCCAGCGCGATGGAGGTGCCGCTAAGCGCGGTGGCCACCGGGGTCCACTCGCCCTTCGGGTCGCAGGGGACGTAGACGCGGTAGCCGAACGCGATGCTGCGGAGCGCGAAGGACTTGGCGAGTGCGCTCTTGCCCTGTCCGATCACCCCGGCGAGGAGCACGTTCGGGTTGGTGAATCCGTCGATCCTCCCGTAGAGGGTGAAGGGGTCGAAGCTGAAGGCGGCTTCGGCGTGGACGTCGCGGCCGATGTAGATGCCGTCGGCGCCGAGCCCTCCTTCGGCGAGGAACGGGTAGGCCCCGGAGGCGGTGGCGGTGGTCATGCGGTGCGCGGGGAGCTTGAGCCTGCTGCCGCGGGCGGACGCGGGGCCCGGTCGTCCGCCCGGCCCGTAGAGCGGGGGAGGCATGTCTTCTTCGGTCGGTTCGCTTCCTTCGGGGTGGGCGGTGGAGCGGGCCTGGGCGGTGGCTTCGGTGAGCTGGCGGCGGGCCTGTTTGCGGGTGGCGCGGTCGGTGCCGTGAGGGGTGAACAGAGGGCTGGCGGTGGAGCGAGCTTGGCGGGCGGGCCGGTGGGACATCAAGGGCTCGTTTCGGCGGTGCTGTCCGGTCATGAGGCGCGGGTGGTGTGGCCGTGGAGCGGGGTGAGGTCGGCGGGGGTGGTCTTGCGGCGGACGGCGTGTCCGGCGGTGAGGTGGCGCTGGCAGATGGTCAGCACCGGCGGGCTTTCCGGCAGCCGTTCCGGATCGCAGTCCGAACCGGTGCCGCCGGGCCCCGGGGGGAGCGTGTGGAAGGCGTCGTGGACTGCCGTGCTGGCCTGCCAGAGGCGGGTGTGCGCGGCGGCGAGGTGTCGTCCCGCGGTTGGATGCGGGGGCCTGATCTGCTCGGTGAGCTGGTCGAGGAGGCGGTGCAGCGCGGTGAGGTGGGCGTGCAGGGTGTCCAGGTGGGCGCGGTCCGCCGCCTGGGGCGCGGTGGGATTTCCGGTGGTGAGGGCCCGGGTGTGGTGGCGCAGGCCGGCGGTCGCGGCCCGGAGATAGGGGGATGCGTCGGGGGAAGAGGGCAAGTGGATCCTTATCGCCGGGACGACGTGGCCGGTGATCGGACGGTCCGGCTCGCGTCGGTGGGAGCGCCGCTCCTGGGCGTGGTCAGCGCGAATGCCGTGGCGTGGTCCCGGCCGGGCGGGGTGTGGGAAGGCCGGTGTGAGGGGCGCTGGCGGCGGTTCGGGCTGGGTTCTGTTCGTGCCGCAGGTCGGTGTACGAACCGAGTGGGGGTGTTCCGGGGTGGCTCTCCTCCGGTATGAACACCACGTCGCTCCGGTCGGCGGGGTCTCCTGGCGCGCGGGTGTCCTCCAGCCACTGCCGGAAGGACGGAAGCCGGGTGAGGTTCTGGCGTGCGCTGGCGAGGTCGGTGCCGTTGACCACCCACAGGGATGGACGCTCGCCGTCGTGGCGTTCGAGGCCGTTGAGGGCGATGGTGAACGGGCCCGGAATGGGAGCGCTGACGAGTTGTTCGAGCCGGTTGCGGATGAGGTCGAGAGTGTCGCTGGCTTCGATGGCTGTGTCCAGGCGGGCTTCCTCGTACTGCGGGTAGCGGTCTTCGAACACCTCTCCGTCCGGGGTGCGGTGTTCACCGAGCTGGGCCTGGTGGCGGCGGTGCATCTCGTGCAGGGGGCCGAGGAGCGTGCGGATTTCCTCGGCGAGGTCCGGTGGCGAGGTCGGGTCCGGGGGTGGTGTGGTCACAGGGCGATCCGGGCGAGGGGGAGGGCGGCGGTGGTGAAGGCGTCGGGCTGCTGGAAGTCGAGCCTCCGTAGATCGACCTGGGCGGATGCGGCGGCGGTTTCGATCTGCGCGCACGCGGCGTCGAGCAGGGCGTCGGTGGGGGCGGAGACGGTGAGCAGGCCGGTCAGGTCGACGTCGGAGTGCCCGGCGATCAGCTGCCGCTCACGCTGCTTGGCGTCGGCGTATTCGATGCTGTCGGCCTCGGAGTCGACCATGCCCCGGCGGCGCCGTTCGGCCGCGTCGGCGATGATCGTCGCCTTGGTGCGCTGGACGTCGCGCAGCGCGGCTTCCAGCGTCTTGGGCACGTATATGAGGGAGAGGCTGCGGCGTACGCCGGCGGTGAACATCAGACCGTGGAGGAACCCGGCCGAGGTTTCGGTGCGGGGCCAGTCCTCGACCCAGTAGGTGGCGTGCCGGGCGGAGTCGGTGATCACCCGGTCGGACTCCTCGACCTGGACCACCGGCCCGGCGGCTGCCGGGGCTGCTTCGGCGCGTCCGTTCTGGGACCACTGCTGCAGCCGGGACAGGGATGCCGGGTCGTAGGCGGTGCGGATGACGGCGGCGATCTCCGGAGCGGTGAGCCACCCGTTCACCGTCAGCCCCGCACCGCGCGCGGCCTGGGTGACGGAGGAGGTGGTCTGCTCCATCACCGTGAACGCCCCGGGCAGCCCTCCGCCCGCCTGGCTGATCAGTCTCCTGGCGGCTTTCAGGTCGAGGCTGATGACGAGGTAGGACTCGTGGGGGGCGGCGGCCGGGCCGGCGGAGGCGACGAGGTCGGCATACACCTGCCCGGCGACCGGGGTGTCGGGGCGGCCCTGCTGGACCCAGTGCCGGGTCAGAGTGTCGCCGGAGTCGGGGACGGTGCGCTCCAGGACCTGGACCGCGGCGATGTGTCCGGTGCGGGAGACGCTTGCTAGGGCCCTGCCCCACCCGGTGACGTTCGCGTTCTGCGTCGCGGGGTCGAGCAGGGCGAACGCACGGGAGGAGATGCGGGCGACGGCGGTCAGGGTCTGGCGGTGCGGGTCGTGTACGGCGGCGGCCTGCGACCCGTGGGGGGTGACGACCCGCAGTGAGGCGGCGGTGCCGGGCAGATGGAGGACGCCGTCCTGCCGGGGCCGGGAGACCGGGCGGGCGAGCCACATCGTCTGCCCGGTGCGCCGTCGGTGGGCGTGGCGCAGGACGATGGGCGCCCAGTCGATGAGGGAGCGTCCGCGGTGGCGGACCAGGACCAGGGCGGTGACCGTCGCCCACAGCGGGGTCAGCATCAGGGCGCCAGTGAGGCCGGTGGACACGACGGTGACCATCAGCAGGGCGAGCGCGGCGGAGACCAGGGTCAGCTGGGGCAGGGACAGGCCCAGGAGGATGCCGCGCCGCGAGCGGTGCGGAAACTTCACCGTGACCGGTGCTGGGGCTGCGGAGAGTTCAGACAAGACGGGAACCGTTCCAGGAAGCGCGGGGCGGGGGCCGGGCGGAGCATCCGCAGTCTGTGCTGTGGTGCTCCGCCCGGCAGCGGACGGAAAGGGGTCAGGAGCCGGTGGGCGAGGGCGGCGGGCTTGCCGGCCCGCCAGTCACGCTCGGACCGGTGCCGGTTGCGGCGTCCGGTGCGGGCTGGGCACCCTGCGGCGGCGGTGCGGCAGTGGCCGGGGGCGCCGACCATCTGCTGCCGTCCTGTTCGGCGGCCGTCGGCGACGCCGGGCCGCCCTGCCGCCCGCCGGATCCGCCGCCTGCTCCGGGGCTGACGGGAGCGTCCTGCACGGCCTGCGCCACGCCCTTGGCCATCGCGTCGGCAGCGGGCGACACAGCCAGGCCGCCGCTGTCCTGACCCTCACCCTGCTCCCCGCCGCTGCCTGCGCTGGCGGACGAGGAGGCGATATCGCCTGGGAACTGGCCGTCGGCGAAGTCGGGACCCTGCGGCGCGGCACTCCCCGCATCCCCTGTGGCACCGGCTGCGCCGCCGGTTCCGGCGGTGGCCGCCATCGCGGCGGCCTTCCGGCCGGCGTGTTCGGCGTGCTGCCGGGCGAGCTGGGCACCGGCGCCACCGGCACGGTGGATGTCCTCGCCGGACGTGCCCTCGGCGGCCCAGTGGACGAACTTGAACGTCGCGTAGGGGCAGAGCAGGACGAGCATCATGATGACGATGCCGGCCATGACGTCGGAGAGCGCGGCAAGCCCGTCGCTGGCTTCGGTCTTGCCCATGGCGGAGATGCCGAGCAGGAAGACCACGGTCATCAGGAGTTTGCTGACGATGAGGGTGGCGGTGGCTTCGATCCAGCCGCGGCGCCACCGGCGGGTGGCCTCCCAGCCGCCGCCCGCCGCGGCGAACACGGCCAACGTGACGAGGACGAGGATGCCGACCTTGCGGACCATCATCACGCACCAGTACAGGAACGCACCGACGGCGGCGCCCAGGGAGGCGAACACGGTCACCAGCCAGCCCAGGCCGGACAGTGCGCCGATCTGGTTCACCTTGACCATCCGCCGCACCGCGTCCTCGATCGAGGAGTTCGCCGCTCTGAACAGCCCGTCCGACAAGGCGTCAGTGACCTCGATGGCGACGGTGGTCAGGGCGATGGCGGCGAACGCGAAGATCACGCCGGAGGCGGTGCCGGTGAACGCCTGGGTGAGGGCCTGCCCGTCGCGCTTCAACGCTGCGCGGATCAGCTGCGCGGAGAACGTGGCGACCAGCACGATCAGACCGATGGGCAGCAACGTCTCGTAGTTGTCGCGGAACCAGCCCGCGTTCAGGTCGATGTCCGTGGTGGCGTTGACGGCGTCCGCCGCGAGATCAGCCGCCGCGGCGGCCAGTTCGCCGGTGCTCTTGGCCATCCAGTTCCCGATCGCCGCGCCCGGGTCGGACACGAACTTGGCGGCGTCGGCGGCACCGCACACGGTGGAAGCGAGTGGAAGATCACAGAAGTCCATGAGGGGTGACACCCCCTCCTCTCATGGTGACGGTCGGCTACGGGGCGACGCGGGGAGCGATGGACACGAGCGCGCAGTCCGCACCCGGGCGGCACTGGACGGCGAGGGTGACCGAGCGGTCCTCGGCCCCGCCCCCGCCGCTCTTCCAGGCGATGGTCTGCTTGCCGGTGACGGTGACCGCGTAGATGTACGCCTCGGTCAGCGCCGCCGGGTCGTCGGCGAGGGCCTGCTTGAACGCCGAGGGGAACGTGGCCCGGGTGATCTGCGCCGTGGCGTGCTGGGTGTTGTCCCGCAGCCGCGACCACAGCACCGGATCCGGCACCTGGGCCCGGATCGACGACCAGTCGCTGTACTTCGTCTCGCGCGTCATCCACGCCCGCATCCCGGCGAGCTGCTGCTCCCGGCTCGTGGTGCGGGTGTCGTACGACCAGAGCATCGCGGCGGCGGCCTTGCCGTAGGCGAGGGGATCGGCGATCTGCGGCGGCGAAGCCACCGAACCCCGGTCCGGCGAAGGGTTGCGCTCCCCCTCTGCGGACGGGGCGGAGGGACGCGCGGGCGCTGACGGCGAGGTCGGCTCGGCGCGCTGGTCGCCCCGGCCGGTGACGTAGGCGGCGAGGCCGGCGACGGTGACCAGGACGGCGATCACGGAGGCCACGACCGCGATGCGGCGGTTGGCCGACCAGCCGGCGGTGCTCCGGTGGAGCGCTATGCGGGGTCGTTTCATCAGTCGACCTGCGTGCCCAGCGCGGAGAAGAAGGCCACGATGCCGTTCGCGGCGCCGAGTCCCAGCGCGGCGCCGGCGGACACGAGGGCGCCCTTCTTGCCGCTTGCCTCGGCCTGGTGGCCGCCGGAGTGGTGGCCCCAGGCCCACACGCCGAGGGAGACGGCCAGGGCGCCGACCACGGCGATGATCCCGAACAGGTTGATCGAGGAGACGACGTTGCGGAGCACGTCGAGGCCGGGCAGTCCGCCGCCCTTCGGGGTGATGCCCGGGTCGAAGGCGAAAGGGACGACGCGGTCGGCGAGAGACATGGCTATGGCGGAACTCCTTGCGTACACAGACCACCCGGGTCTGCGGGAAACGGGGAAGCGGAGGAAGGGGGGCGGTCGTCACAGGACGCGGCGGACGGCGAGGATGCGCCAGTCCTTGATCGCCTCGACCCGGACGTTCGTTCCCGTCCGGGGGGCGTTGATCACGAGTCCGGAGCCCAGGTAGAGGCCGACGTGCTCGGGCACGGCGGCGGTGCCGCGGGAGAAGATCAGGTCGCCGGGACGCATGGCCTTCGGCGAGACGGCCTTGCCTTCCTTGACCTGGGTGTACGTGGTGCGGGTGAGGGTGACGGCGGCGGCGCGATAAGCCTGCTGGGTGAGCGAGCTGCAGTCGCAGCGGCCCATCGGGTCGGGACCGCGCGGGTCGGTGCAGGTCCCGCCCCACTGGTAGGGGGTGCCGAGCTGCCCCATCGCCCAGGTGATCGCCCTGCGGGCCTTCGGATCGGCGTCCTTCGGAATCTCATACCCCTCGGGCACGGCACCGTCGGGGATGGGCCCGAACCCGGAACCGTCCTCGCCGGGCACGCACCCGGTACCGCCCCCGGCGGGCTCGCCGGGAGTCCCGCCGGGGTCGTTGCCCTGGTCGGGAAGGTTCTGGACGATCGCCTTCTGCAGGGCGCGGGACAGCGGCTCCCACTGTGCGTACGCGTCGGGATACCCGGACTTCTGGACGGCTTGGGCGGCCTGGGTGATGGTCATCTGCTGCCAGCCCGGTGTGTCCAGCAATCCTTCGTAGAACTTCGTGGAGGAGTAGACGGGGTCGCGGATCTGGTCGGGGGTGCCCCAGCCCATGCTCGGCCGCTGCTGGAACAGCCCCAAGGAGTCGCGGTCGCCGTAGTCGAGGTTCCGCAGCCGGGACTCCTGCAGGGCGGTGGCCAGTGCCGCGACCTGCCCGCGCTCGGGAACGTCGAGGGAGATGCCCGTGGCGACGATCGTCTTCGCGTGCGGGATCTGCTCGCCGGGGAGGTCGAGGCCCTCGACCTTGATGTCCTGGTCGGCGCCCTCGCCGCCCAGGATGGCCGTGACCTGCTGGGCGACCGCGTCGGCGTCGATATCGGATCCGGACAGGCAGGAACCGGTGCTGAGGGCTGCGCCGCTGCCGGCCGCGGCGATGACGGCGGTTCCGGCGAGGAGAAGGGGGGAAAGGCAGAAGACGCCGATGGCGGCGGCTGCGCCTTTCAACCGGTGCCGCCTCCCGCAGGTTTGTCAGCCGGTGGCCGGTCTGCGGGCGGAGCAGGGCAGGGGTGTGTCACAGCGGGTGTCCTTGAAGTGAGGTCCGGCCGCGCGGTGTCCGTGTGTGAGAGGGCGCGGGTGGCCGGTGGTGGGTGAAACGGGAGCCCCGGCACGGGATGCGAGTTGCCGCTCGCTTCCCGGAGGGCATGCGTCAGGTGCAGCGGGGCATGGGAAGGTTCCGTGAAGGCGTGAGCGGGGGGTCGGGCCGTCGGCGGTGTTCGCCGGGCAGTTCCAAAACAGTAAACCCCAATCCCCGGTTGGCGAAATAGCCGGCCACCTCAGCTGCTGCTCGCCGGATGGGTTCGGGCGGCGATAGCGGCCAACCGGGGATCGTGCCCTAGAGTTTTGAGACCTCCCCCTCGCAACCCGCCTCGAACGCGGACGCCTGGCATGCCCGCATTCACCGTGCAGGGCCAGGCGGCGAGCCGGAGTGACTTTCTCTCCCCCATTCCCGAATCGAACACTGGGGTACCCCCTTTGCCTTTTTCCCTCCACCAGGGCGACGCCCTGACCGTCCTCGCCGGGCTGCCGGACGACTGTGTCGACAGCGTGATCACCGACCCGCCGTACAACTCGGGCGGCCGGACCGCGAAGGAACGCACGTCCCGCAGCGCCCGGCAGAAGTACACCTCCGCCGACGCCGGCCATGACCTGCCGGACTTCACCGGCGAGAACATGGACCAGAGGTCGTACGGGTTCTGGCTGACGCAGATCATGACCGAAGCCCACCGCCTCACCAAGACCGGTGGCACGGCGCTGCTGTTCACGGACTGGCGGCAGATGCCGGTCACGACGGACGCGATCCAGGCGGCCGGCTGGCTGTGGCGCGGGGTCCTCGCCTGGCACAAGCCGCAGGCCAGGCCACAGAAAGGGCGCTTCACCCAGAACTGCGAGTTCATCGTCTGGGCCAGCAACGGACCGATCGACGCCGCCCGGAACCCCGTCTACCTGCCCGGCCTCTACAGCGCTTCGCAGCCGTCGGGGAAGAACCGGCAGCACATCACGCAGAAGCCGGTCTCGGTGATGCGTGAGCTGGTGCACATCTGCCCGGACGGCGGCACGGTCCTCGACTTCTGCGCCGGCTCCGGCTCGACCGGGGTGGCGGCCCTGCTGGAGGGCCGCGACTTCATCGGCGTCGAGAAGACCAGGCACTACGCCCAGGTCGCCGCGGACCGGCTCACCGAAACCCTGCAGCAGACCCGCACCCAGGACGACTTCGGCCTCACCGCATAGCCCGCGCAGCTACGTTCCGGACGGGCCTGCTGGTGCCCACTGGCCCGTCCGGACCGCCCGCGGAGCACATATAGCACCCGCTCCCCGGTTAGCGAAACCGGGGAATCCTCGGATCGTTGATGCCGCAATCCAGATTCACCGGCCGCGGCTTCAAGGAGATCTCTTTCGTGCCCGAATCCACAGAGTCCCGCGACGACGGGGCAATTCCGCCGGTACCGCTGCCCGATTCCGGCCTGGAATCCATCGAGGCAAGTGTCCGCAAACTGCTGGACCAGACGGCGGAGCAGGCCCGGCAGCTCGACAGCCTCTCAACGGCCCCCGGCCACGCCCCCCGCCCGGCCCCGTTCCCGGGCTTCGGCATGCCCGGCTTCGCGGCGATGCCCGGCATGCCCCCGCCCACGCCACCCGAGCCGAAACCGATCCTGGAACTCGCCGGCGAGGAGTACGAGAACGAACTCGACTCGCTCTCCGACTGGGTGGACGACTTCCTCATGCCCGCCTACGGCGCCGAGGTCACCACCGCCTCCCCGTGGTGCGAGCAGTGGCAGGAACACCAGGACATCGTCGCCTGGCTGCACGCCCTGTGGATGGCCTACCAGCAGCACAAAGACCCCGAAGCAGGGCTCGCCGGCCTCTTTGTCTGGCACCGGGACTTCCTCACCCACGCCATGGCGGCCGTCCGCGCCCCGGGCGGACCGCTGTCCGCGTGCATGACCGACCCGGACCGGCCCTCCCACCGCCTGCTGGCCGGGCCCAGCCCCTCCGACCGCTCGAAGACCGAAGCCGGAACACCGGCAACAGCCGCAGTGCCGGGCGAGGCCGGCTCATGACCGGGCAACCGCACCCACCGGCGTTCGGCCTCAGCTTCGACCCGCGCGCCCTGACCGATCTCCTCACCGCCCCCGGCGACATCCGCGACCTGGCGCTCGCCCAGCTCCAGGACGTCGTCACCGCCCAGTTGTTCGGCGGCAAGCTCACCGGTGACCTGGCCGGGTTCCGCAAGCTCTACGTCGATCACCGCGCGGAGTGGCGCATCGTCTACGCCCAGCGCCCGGCACCGCCGACATCGGCCCACCGCACCGAGATCCACGTGGTGGCGGTCCGGCCCCGCGCCCGGCAGAACGCGTACGACACTGCCCGCGCCCGCCTCGGCATCACCCGCCGCCCCATGAGCGCTCTGACGCACGCTGCCCGCACCCGATCCCCTCAACTGGTCACCAGCCGAGGCCGAATTCCCAAGCCGGGCCCGCCCTCCTCCGCGTTGCCCGGCCTCCCTCACCCTGCACCGACTGCGAAGGGACCCGTCCGTTGACGACGACCACGTTCCCCACCCTCATCGACCGGCTCGCCGCCACCCTGCGCGGTGCCGAACTGCCCCCGGAGAACCCGCACCACCGCGCCATCCTCGACGCCCTCTTTGAGGTCCAGCGGCTGGACGAGCAGCTCACCGGCCCGGACAACCGCGCCCTCGACCCGCTCGACCGTACGGGGGAGAAGCTGGAGCAGCTCACCGAAGCACTCGCCGAACGCCTCGCCGCCGGTCACGAACTCGCCCTCCTGCTCTCCTCCCACTGCTGTTGCCGCCCGGACACTGCCCAAGAGGATGACGAGGAGGGCGATGACGAGGACTTCCTGTCCTGCCTTGGCGAGCATCCCCGTCCGTCCGGCATCCTCCACGCCGCGCTGGAGGCCTTCGCCGAGTTCGGCGATCCGGACGCCCTCGCCTCCGCCGACATGGTGGCCGCGCTGCGGCGCCAGCCCGGTGTGGCGGAGGGCCGCTGGCGCTACGCCGACCTGACCCAGGCACGGCTCGCCCAGTTGCTCGCCCCGTACGAGATATCCACCCGCGATGTCACCTTGCCGGATGGCCGCCGCCGCAAGTCCTACCGCCGCGCCGCGCTCGCCGCGGCGATGGCGGGCTGCTGATGCGCGCCGACCTGAAAGAGGCTTCCGCCAGACCTGCGAGCCCTGGGTCCATGCCGGTGCCGAAGGCTCTGACAGCGCTGGACCAGCGTATCGAAGCGGCCGTGGGCCACAGCGTCGGCACTCTGTGGAACCACCGCGACCGCGGTCTTCTCGACCAGCCCCGCGCCCGCCTGGCCGACGCCCACCGTGCCCTCGCGGCGGCCGAGACCTCGGTGACCTTCTACCGCGTCCTGCTCCACCGCCTGGCGAGCGGAGAGTTCCCGGTCGACTCCGCGCTGTTCGAGCGGATCGACCGCACGGTCGGCCAACTGTCGGAGGCTGTGGCCACCCGCGACGCGCAGAACAAGAGCGTGCTGACTGCACTGGAGCCGGTCGAGAAGGCCGCACGGCCCCAGTTCCCTGCCGGTGCGGACCTGCCCGCACGGGACATCGCCGCCCTGCTGGCCATCGCCCAGGGCGCCAAACTCCACGAACACCTCCTCACGCAGCGGCTCTCCGTGGCCACCGCCTCCGGAACCCGTGTCGGATACGAGCAGCTTCAGCGGCTGGAGCAGACCGGACTCGTCGCCCGGGACGCCACCCATCCGGTCCTCGCCGGGCAGCCGGTCACCCTCACCGACACCGGCCGCAGCGCCCTCGCCGGAACGCGGCACCCGCAGACTCCTGTCGTCGGCCGGCCCGCTCCGCGGGCGGGAGCCTGGCCCGCCGCAGCCCGCTCCCGCCGCTGAACCCGCACGCCCGCCCCCTCACCGTGGCGGCATTCCTCCGCTGCCGAACCGGAAACGCCTATGCCCTCCCTCACGCCGGACTTCCGCGTCGACGGCTACGAGGCCGTCAAACCCCTGGCCGACGAAGCCTTCTGGCAGCACATTGCCATGAACCAGAACGACCTCACGAAGCTCGCCGACCATCACAGCGACGACGGACGGCACAGCCACTACGTCCTCCACGACAGAACCGCCACCTGGGGCCTCCCCGGAGAGCCCCAGCTCATCGCGCTCCATCTGCAACGCGACCCCGAGGCGCGGACGTTCCGCTTCCAGCACGCCAGGCTGCCGCTGCCGTCCATGGCCCAGTCCTGGCTCATCGCCCGAGGCTGCCCGAAGGACGCCGTCCGCCTGCCCACGGACCTGGGCACGACACCCGCCGACGACGCCACCCGCGCCTTGGAAGACCGCCTGATGGCCGACGGCGACCACTTCGCCCTCCTCACCAGCTACACCGACGACGGCCCCACCGCACCGCAGACCACGGTGCTGCTGCGCGCCGTGGACGAGAAGGAACCACTGCCGTTCCGGGTGCTGCTGGAGACAGCCGACACCGACGCCTGGACGCACACACTCGTTGAAGGGGGTTTCGCCACCTTCGACGAGGCCACCGCCTGGTGGGAGGACCACTGGAGAGGCGCGGACGTCCCACTGCCGGCCCTTCCACCACCCGCGCGACGTACGACGGCGCCCAGTCTGCCACCCGGACCGTCCACCGCACCCCTGCCGGGCCGTGCCCGCTGAATCCCCACTCCCGGACCTTTTGCCCTGATTCGCGGGGGAGTTCAGGGCGTCATTGAGCCCTCTCCAACCTCATGCTGACGCGTGATGGAGGACGAGGAGCGACGATTGCTGCGATGCGGTTGGTGCTGCAACGGAGCTTCCGAAGGAGTCGCCAGCACTTCAGGGTGGCCATGGCCTGCTCGCCGACGCAGCGTCTGTAGCGGTAAACGGTCGTGAAGCAGATAGCGAAGCCTGCGGCGAGCTGGGCGAGGTATCACCGCACCGCAGATGGGCCAGAGCGACGAGAGCCTGACGACCTGCGGTCAAGCGCCACCATCGCGTCCCGATCTCGCCTCGCCGGACTGCGAGTCGTCTCCGGTCAGGCACCGCCGGGTACGACTGGACAAGTCGATCGACAACGGGCAGACAAACACGCGAACCTCCCGGTGAGTGCAGGTGATCTTGGTCGAGAACACGGCAGCTTCGTCGTTCCGCAGACCCCTCCAACACCTGGCCAACGCCCTCAGACTGGAAAGGCTCAGTGGTTCGATGAAGTACGTGCCGCACTCCCACGTGACTGCAACCGCAAGGGGAGATTTCACGCAGTGACATGATCAGTCTCCTGTTCTGAGAGAACCAGCGACTCGTCGGCGGGGAAACAGACAGGAAAGAAGCCGGGCAGCGAGCCAACCGCGCAATGGAGCTCTACCTCAGCGGCCGTGGCAAAACGGGGTCCCTGGCATGCTCGCCGACGGGGGTTTCGCGTACATCCGGGCACAGCACACGCTAGGACGTACACGCCACCGTGTCCGACGGCAGCGCGGCGGAGGACACGTCAGGAACACCGCTGCGGATACACCGGCCCCACCTGCCATCACACAGCAGCCACCGGCACTCACGCTCGACCAGTGAACCGCCGCAAAGACGCTCCTCGCCATTCAGACGTACGCAGAGCAGAAGTAGGCCCAGGGCCTCCTCCATCTGGCGGACAAGTCACGTGCCGCGGCGGAAGAGCTGAGTAGCCAGTCTCCTACAGTCCCACCGGACAAGGACACCCCTCATGGCTGAGCCCTTCCTCGCCGCTCTGCGAGCCCATGCGGCAGCCAAGGGAGCTGCCCTGCCGGAGGACGTAGTGCAGGGTGCGTGGACCGCAGATGTGAAGGCCACCGGCTCGGTGCAGTGCCCGGCCGCCCCCGCTCAGGAAAGGCAGCCACGCCCACGAAGACAGACCAGGGCCGCGCGGACCGGCACGCGCAGCAGCAGTCTCACCACCAGCAGCACACTTCCCCGAACGCGCCAGGACAGCGGTAGTGCGGAGTGGTGACGGGCGATGGATCGGGTGCGGCGAGTTCATCTGTGCGAGTAGGCGGCCATTGGTCCTCTGCCAACCTGGCGGGTGTGGAGGTGAAGTGGCTACGGAGGGCAACGTCAACCGCTGTCGTGTCTCGTACCTGAGTCCTCGGTGAACCTCAGTCGCCTAACGCGAAACCGGGATAGTTCGCCACCGATTTCGCGCCACTTCTACCCCTCACTATCTGCTGCGATCTCTTCGAGTGTTTGGGATATTCCTGCATGCACCCGAGGGGCGAGGCCCGCTGTGTTAATATTCTCACTTTCGCTGGGGCACCCAAGAATGGTAAGCCCTAGGGAACGGCCGATCTCTTCCCCCGTAACGTCGACTAGCTCCTCATCCCTAGCTGCCTTCATTAGGGCGTCTAGGGCCCTCGGGTCCTTCCAGTTGGCGATGTCGACAATTGCCTCGCATCGAAAGTCTAGGTCCTGAGAATCGTCTGTCACGATTTTAGCAAGGAGTTTTGCGCGCCAATCCCACGAAAGCCCATCGGTGACCGTCAGGCTCTCCCGGAATTGGGCGGGGAGGTGATAATTATGCTTCTCGATGTAATGCAGAACCATGACTGGAGCGGAGTACACGGAACCGTCGCTCATGTAGTATCGAAATTCACCGTTTCCCACAAATTCGTCACCTTGTGGGCAGAATTCACAATCGTGCACACCGAGCATGATGCTGCCTGCGCGACGTGAGGCCCTTCTGAAGCGGTCGAGAAAATTAGGCTCCATTGGGGGTTCATTCGCGCCTTGCGTGCCGTGTTCGCGGCCTAGCCATCCAATGCAAAGCATCAGCAGGGGGAATTTCGTGTACTCGTAGGGTGAAAGGTCAAGATATTCCATGGTTCTCCTGTGAACGAGTGACGAGTCTGGACCCGCCGACGGAGCGGGTCC
>NZ_JBSGUP010000001.1:0-68592 GCF_053607985.1 Streptomyces sp. NPDC055078 | reverse complement strand
GGCGTCGGTGGAGTGCATGGTCACTGGTCCGACTCTAGTGGGTTGGGCGGGGTCGGTCCGGGTGCTTCGAGGAGTCTCGTCGGGCATGAGTTCGCGGTGGAAGATCACGCGGCTGGCGGCGGTGGCCAGGATGCTCTGGTGGGAGGCGGAGATGCCGCGCCGGTTGAAGGCGAACAGTAGGTGATCGGTGAGGACGGCCCGCAGCCCTCGGGTGAGCCGTCCATGGTGGGCGAGGGTGGCGAGGGTGCTTCCGGCGGCCTCGAAGGCGGCGGGCCATTCCGGTCGCCGGGCCAGAGGACTGCCGTCGGTGTCGCCTTGGGCGGTGATGAGTATCTGCACTGCGGCGAGGGTTGCCGGGGACGGCTCCCTTTCTTCAGTCCCGCGGTGTTCTGCGAGTTGGGTCCAGACGTCGCCCTGTTCGTAGAGGTCCTGGCCGGCGGCGAGCATCATGCGGGTGGCGAGACGTATGCCGAGTTCGCGCCGGTGTTCGGCGTCCTGCTGGGCGAGATGGGCAAGGATGTGGCGGCTGTCGGCGTGGAACAGGTCGTGGGCGGCCGTCATCGCGTGTGGTCCGCCGAAGCGGCGGGTCTCGGCCTCGTAGACGATCCCTTCGGCATACCGGATCGCGGCACGTTCGGTGAGGGTGCCGGTCAGGTGTGCGGGGAAGGCGGTCGCGTCGGCGCCTTCGGCGGGCAGGACGCGCAGCCGCCAGACTTCGCGCTTTCGGATGAACCACCAGGCGGCGATGTCGCCCGACTGCTCGGCTTCGGTCATCAGCGGCCCCAGGTGGTGGACGGCCATCTGTTCGGCGGCCTGCCAGGTGTCGCACCACAGGTTGATCTGCCACCAGCGGGTGTCCAGGTCGCTCATCGTCGGGAGTCCAATCGGCGTGTGGTGGAGATCAGGTGAGGAGAAGACAGGCGGGCCAGGCTCCGCTCGTACTGGTCGACAGGGTGTGCAGGGTCAGGGCGATGCCGGCGCTGCCCTCGATCAGGCCGGGCCGTGCTTCGGGTTGGGTATCGCGGGCGTGGTCGAGGAACGTGTTGAGCAGGTGCGGGATGTGGGTGGCGAGGGCGGGGGTGGCGGCGTCTGCGGCGGCGTGCCAGGCGGTAGCGAGGAGTCCGGCCCACCCGTGGCAGAGGGCCGGGTCGCTGATGCGGGCGAGCTGCAGGGGGTCGGACAGGCACCGGTCGAGGGCGTCCTCGGCCTCTTCCTGACGGGCGGTGTCTCCCAGGGAGAGGGCGGCCAGTTGCTGGGCACGGGCGAGGCCGGGGGTGCCGTAGCACCAGGACGGGCGAAGCGGCCCGGCCTGGGAGGTACGGCCGGTGCGGAGTTCGCCGGCGGTGATCCGCTCGGGCCACCACGGTCCCGCCGGGGCCTCTTGTCGCCAGTCCTCCAGCCACCGGCACATGCGGTCGATCGCGGCGGGCTGTCCCTCGATGACCACTCCGCGTCGCATCGCCAGGGACAGGAGGGCGAGCGGTCCGGAACAGCCGTGCGCCATGCCGAAGTTGGATTCTCCGGCAGCGAAGGCGGGGTCCCGGTCGTGGGCGGAGCTGTCGTGGGTCCACCAGCCCGGTGCGTCCGTTCCCGCCTCGTCTGCGGCTTTCACCGGCTCGGTCAGCCGTACCAGGTAGTCCAGGACCCGGCGGACGAGGTCGCCGTCCGGGGCGCGGTGCAGGAGGTAGGCGCCGAGGCCGGTCAGTCCACGGGTGAGGTCGAACTCGTACTGCGAGGGTCGCCTTCCGGCATCCATGCGGGCGTGGGCGGCGTCGAGCCGGGTGCGGACGAGGTGGGTGACACCGTCGTCGAGTCTGTCCATGACGCGCGGGTAGGTGCCGGGGACTGCCGTGTGGAGGGCGAAGGCGAGGGCGGGGGCGCCGAACCACAGTCCCGCGCCGGGCCCGGCGTTGAGGTCGTCACGGGTGGCGCGGGCCAGCCACGCATGCACTGTCTTTGCCTCGGTAAGGCCGTGCCTGGCGCGGAGGCCGTGCAGGATGGCGACTCCGGCGGCGCCCTTGGACAGCGACTGATCGCGCCAGCGGGGACTGCTCGGGCTGAAGTCCTCGCCGTACTCCGCCGACGGGGGCGTGAGGAGGGCGGTGGATAGTTCGTCGGCCATGGCCGCTGCGGCGGCCCGCTGCCCGGGGTCCAGCACCGTCATTCCTTGTCCTCTTCTTCGGCACCGTGGCGTGCGGCCTGGGCCAGGGCGACGGCCCGGGCGAGCTTGTGCGTCATCGCCTCGTTCTTCGCGTCGATGCCGAGCGCGCGGATGTGGTGCATGTGCAGCAGTGAGGTGAGAACCGATTCCGGTGTCACGCGGGTGGTTGCGGGGGTGAGGCATGCGGCGTACGCGGCGGCGGCCTCGGCCCGTACCGCCCAGGCGGCCAGGACCTCGGAACCGCCGGGGGTCTGGTGCAAGGCCTGTCCGTCGGTGATCCGCAGCGTCTGCCGGCGGATCTCGCGGTCCATTGCGGGGGCGCCTGAGGCGAGTTCCGGGTGGTCGGTGAGCCAGCGTACCGCCCGCTGTCTGCTGCCCGTCATCGCACCGGCCAGATCGGTGAGGCTCGCGGCAGTGAGGGCCTGCGGGTGCGGGCCTCTGGGGGTGGACTGGGCGGTGAGCTGGGCCAGGGCGGCCGTGGAGTCGGCGGCGAACAGCGTCTCGGCCGCTGTCATGGCCGCCCCCGTCCCGTATCTCCCGATCTCCGGGCGATAGGTGTCGAAGCTGATCTCGCTGAGGATTCCGCGTTCGCGCAGTCCCTGGGCCCAGGCCACCACGTGCCCGGCAGCCCGTGCGGAGTCCGCGTCGTGCATGCGCAGTCGCAGGTGCGGGGCAGGGTGACGGTAGCGGACGAACCACCACGCGGGCGGGGTGTCCCAGCGGGCCAGCAGCAGTGGCAGATGCTTGGTCAACAGCGCGTCGAAGACCTCCGGGCACCCGTACAACTTGGCGTACACCACTCCCTTCTCCGGCTTCCCGATGGCCAGTGGCAGGGGCGCCGTGCCCTTCAGACACGCGGGGGCCGTGGCGGCCGGGGCGGTCGCGGCGAGGGGGACAACGATCTCGTGAGCCCGTCCGTCGAACCATCCGTATGTGGCCGGAGTGGACGCCTCCGCCACGGTGACCGGGCTGGTGGCCGCGTTCAGGTGCGTACGCAACAGATCCCGGTCCATGGTCTCGTCCAGGTTCAGCCGCAGCTGCCGGTCACCCGTACCTACCGCGATGCTCACCGGCAGTCGCCGCCGCTCGCGGACCGTCTGAAGGGCCGCGTTCCAGTCGCGCGCCGACGCGGGCGGGCCGGGCAGGTCGGCCGGATCGAGCCGCCACCGGGCGGGGCTGAGGATGCTGCGGCCGTAGCGCAGGCGGGGCAGGAAGGGGAGCCGGGCGGCGGCACCCCAGTCGAAGCTGGTGACCTGGGGGTGGGCGGAGCGCGGGATCTCCAAGAGCAGTCGCGCCAGGGGCGGCATCGTGTGCCGGGCCCCGGATTGGGGCAGCAGAGCTTCCACCACCCGCCGCCGGGAGAGCGACACCACGTACAGGCGCCTCCGGTCGGCGGTGACGGCAAGGTCCCGGACCGGAATCCGGTGGGCGGACGGCCCGCCGTGCTCGGCCAGGGTGATCACATCGGGGAGTACGGGCGCAACGCGCTGGACGTTCTCCTGCCGTACCAGCCGGGGCGGGAATGACAACTGAGCGGCGAGTGCCCCGTCGACGCCGGGGGGCAGCTCGCCGTATTGGGAGATGATCTGCTCTTGGTCGGACTCGTCCAAGAGGTCGAGGAATCTGCCGGTGTGGGCGGCACGCCGGCCGAATCCGCACACCGTCAGGGTGAAGTCGCCGGCATCGAGCGCGGCCGTCGTGGTGGCGCGGACATCGACCCAGAGGTCCACAGGCGATACGGGCAGCTGCCCTTGGCCGCCTGCCAGCGCATCGATCCGCTTCTCGTCGAGGGTGACCTCGTCGGTGCCGTCCAGCGCGGCCTGCTGAGCCAGGGCGAGCAGGGTCTCATCGCGCGGCGTCAGCTCCCGGGTGCCGGGGCGGGCAGTCAGGAAGTGACGGGGGAAGCCGAGCCCGTTCGTGGGGTCGACGAGTTGGTCGACGGCGACCAGAGTGTCGGGGCCGTAGTGGCCCAGGAACCGGCCGTGGTACTCGCGCCACGACGCGTTGCCCGTGGGGGCCGGGGTCAGCCGGATGAGAGTCTCGGCCGCCGCGGCGGCTTCGACCGCCACCGCCTGGGGCAGCACCAGCCGACAGTCCAGCCGCAAGTCAACTGTCATAGGCTGGTCGGAGGCACTGGAGAGTGCGCGCATCCGCTCGGCGGTCTCACGCCTGCGCCGCCCCTTCGCCCAGGGCTCCCGGCCGGCTTGCCGTAACTGTTCGCGGATCGCCTTCAGCTCGCCGACCAGCTGTCGCGTCTGCGGCAGATCGGCCGCGTCCGCCTCGTGCAGCTGGTCCAGGAGATGAGCGAGTGCGTCAGTGGTTGTCGAGGGGGGCCGCAGGCTGCTGATCAGGACACCCCGGGTCATCAGTTCACCCACCATCGCCTCCAGCCCTGCGGCGGGGGCTTGGGGGTGTCGTACGGCGAGCTTGTCGATCAGGTCTCCAGCTATCACAGGAGAGAGCGCCAGGCTCATGACCGTCTGCACGACGGGGAGCAGCCGCACCGACACGTCGGCCGGTGATCCGTTGGCGCTGCCGTGGGGTGCCCAGGTCACGACCAGGCGCTCATCGCGTACGACAGCGTGGTCGTTCATGACGACCGGCAGCCGGCGCCGCAGTTGTGGGCACGTTTCCAGGCGTGCGATCACGTGGGCGAGCCAGAGGCCGTCGGCCCTCATGCGGACCTGGTGGTCTTCGCCCCACCGTGCCAGCAGGCGCGGACCGAACCCCGCGGTGGTCACTCCGGCGAAGGCACCGAAGGGAGTGGCCCGGCCGTGCATTCGTACCCAGTATCGGGCCAGTGCCAGCGCCATACGACGTGCTTGTCCGGCGTCGGTCGCCCGTCCGGCGAGGACGCCGTCGACCTGCGCAGCGAGCACGGGGCTGGCGATCGCGACGGCCTCGGCCACCGGACGCTTCGCCCATACTCCGGCCAGCCATTCGCGCCACAGCGCAACATCGGCATCAAGTCCAGGCCAGGGCATCCGGCCCGGGTCGCCGACGTGGACGCTCGCCCGCAGCATCACCGTACCGGCATGCCGGTAGTACGGCATCCGCTCGCCCGTCTTCACCCTCGCGCCTCCCGCGCAGCCGGTCCTTCATCATGTGACGCACCGCTGAGGAGGTGCCTGCGGCGAGCTACCGCCGCAGACCCCCCGCGATCAGATCAGCAGTCCCCGTTGACGTCGGTGTCGCAGCCGTCGTCAGTGCTGCTCAGCAGCGCCGCCGCAACGGGCCCGGCGGTGACGATCTGGACATCCAGGTCGAGGTCGACCCAGTCGGCCTGCAGTCCCATCGTGCTGGTGTGCATAGAAATCCTCCTGCTCGTAGGGATGTTGCTCACTGCGGTGGTGCTGACGCCCTTCCCCGTCGCACGGCTCCGTTCCGGCGCCGGCGGGCCTGCTCATCTGCTGTGCTCCTGATCCTTGCCGGAGGAAGCCGTGACGTGGACGGGCAACTGGGGGCTTGCCGTGGCCACAAGGCCGGGCGCCGCCGGGTGCGCCCCATGACCACCCGGCGGGCTGGGACCCGCCATTCACACGCGGTCTCAAGAGCCGGGCGAAGATCCTTGCATTCTGTGCCGAGTCGAGCACACACCGACAGCAGCCGGGGGACAATGCCATGGACCGATCCAGCACCGATCCCAAGGGGGAGGCTGTCCCCGATGCCTCATCAGCTCCGCGACGATATGAGGCAGGCGCGCAGGGCATCCGGCATCACGTGGGCGAGGTTCGCTGGCGAGGCGGGGTTCGGCGAGGCGTACCTGCGCAACGTGGAAAATGGGAACAGGTCGGTGACCGTCGGCGTCGCTGCCGCCTATGACCGGGTGCTGCACACCGGCGGCGCGTTCGCGGCGGCGCTGCACGCCACGGGTCCGGCGCCCACCAAGGACGGGTCATGGGGCCAGCCCGGGAGCCTGACCGTTCTCGCCGGTCTGCTGAGGGGAAGCAGTGTGGATCGCAGAAGTGTCCTCTCGGCCGGGGCGGCGCTCTCCGTCTCGGCGAGGAACTGGTCCACGGCCCTGGAGCGGATCCGGCCAGACGGGACGCCCGCATCCCTCCCCGGCGGGCCCGTCCTGTTGGCCCATGTGAATGACCGCCTTGATCACCTGAGGCATCTCGATGACGAACTCGGCAGCGGCGAGGTGTACCAACTCGCCCGCAGCGAACTGTCCCTGATCATCAGGCTGATCAAGTCACGCCGCTACGACAGTGCGACCGTCGACCATCTGCATGCGATGGCGTCCGAAGCTGCTCGGCAGGTCGCGTGGGCGGCCTTCGACCAGGGCAGACCCGGCATCGCCCAGCGCTTCTTCGACGCAGCGCTCCGAGCCTCCGCCGACGCCCGCGATCCGGTGAGCGGATCCTACGCGCTGTCATTCGCCGCCATCCAGTGCTACTCCACCCCCGGGCAGGCGGGCAGAGCAGTATCACTGCTGGAGACAGCGCAAGAACAGGTGAAGCGGAAGGCGACTCCTCGCATGCTCGCCATGCTGGCCGCCCGCACGGCCCGCGCACTGTCGAAGACCGGCGCGAAGAAGGAGTGCGCGCACCAACTCGATGTCGCCCGTACAGCGCTGGACCAGGGACCGCACGACGACGACCCGAAGACCCTGTACTGGGTCGACTACGGCGAGATCGAGATGATCGCAGGCTCGGCCGCCTTGCAACTCGCAGACCCGGCCGAGGCAGTACGCCGCTTCGAGGCCGCCATGGAAGCGTCGTACCCCGGCGACGAGGAGTACCCGCGAAGCCATGCGATCTACCTGGCCCGCACCGCCGGAGCGCATCTCGCGATGCACGATCTGGACGCCGCGGTCGCCAGCGCACGCCACGCGGCCAGATGCCTCGGCTCCGTGGACTCCGCACGCTCAGCCTCCGAACTCGACGGGCTTCGCGCGAAGCTGGCGGCGCACACCTCACACGCGACCGTACGCGAGTTCCTACAAGTCGGGTAGGCCAAGCACCTCACGCAGACGCCTGGCCACAACGTCCTCGTCCAGCGCCAGCAGCGGCGTGATCCCGAGCCCATGGGCGGCAGCAAGATTCTCCTCGCTGTCATCGACGAACAGGCACCGCTCAGCCGGCACTCCGAGTTTGCCGAGTACCAAGCGGAAGATGGCTGGGTCGGGCTTGCGCACTCCGTGTTCGGCAGAGAACACGACCTCATCGAAAGTTCCATGCAGGTCGAACCCTGCGTAGGGATCGTACGGCTCCCGCCCGAGGCTGTTGGACAACACCGCAGTTCTGATCCCGGCAGCCCGTGCCTGCCGCGCCACACTGAGCACCTGGTGGGCCGGGAACGCATCGTGAAGATAGCGGGCCATCAGATCATCCGGCGCAACGCCGACCAAAGCGGCGAACCCGTGGTTCCAGTCGGTCTGGGTGATCTGGCCGAGTTCGAGCCGCCGGAAGAGCTCCTGCCCGCGCGGGTCAGCCCAGGCGCGAAGAAAGGTCCCCCGGGCGAGCCTCTCCCGGTCCTCGAAATATGAGATCACCTCGACCATGTTGAACGTCAGGACCCCAAAGAAGTCGAAGATCACGCCACCGTACGCGCGCTCAGCGGTCGTCGCCATCCCCCAAGCTTACGATCCGCAGAGAACATGCAGCCTCGCGCCCACGCAGACGCGGCCTGCGGTGATTTGGAGACCCCAACAGGGCGACCCGTTGGCGGCATGTGGTGTCCAACGACGACGACCTCACGCCCCAGCGACGCTGCGCGGCCCACCAGCTCCCTGCCGAGAGATACCGGCACCGCAGGCAAGCACGCCGGTCCAGCGGCGACAGTGAGGCTCCCTTTTGACCTGGTGTGTGCGACAGGGGGTTCTGGTGTCCTTCCGATCCGAGTAACCCAATGAGAAAGCTTCAGGATTCATGAAGCACTCTCAGCCTTCACGATGGTTCCACTTTCCTCGTGAAGCTGAGGGGGCTCGCGTTGGCGCTGGCCGCCAGTCTCGGCCGAGGAGTTGGAAGCCTTCGAGACCGACGCGATGACGGGCTTCGTGCTGGCGCGGGCGTCGGCGGGGCTGACGGACGGCACCATCCGGGGCGATGTCGGCCACCTGGAGCAGATGCGGACCTGGTTCGGCCGTCCGCAGTGGGACATGGAGCCGACGGACGCCGACGCGTACTTCGGTCGGGTGCTGCGGGGCTCGCCCAACGGTACCCGCCTGGCCCGCTCGAAGATGGCGGTCGACCGGCTGATCGCGGGCCTGGAGGTACGTCTGCGGGAGAAGACTCTGTGGCGGATGGCTCTACGAGACCGTCGCCCGCGCCGAGGAGATCCTGGGCGTCATTATAGAGGAGTTGGACCTCACTGGGCGTCGGGCTGCGGTGAAGGGCAAGGGTGCCACAGTCCGGCGCCGAGGAGGCCGGGTACGGGAAGACTTCGTGCTGAAGACGGTCTACTGCGCCCCGCCACCCACTGCGGATGAGCGGCGCGACGGCACCGACACACGCAGCACGTACGTCCTGCGCGAAGTGGGGATGAGCCGCGAGCCTCCAAGCCGTGACGCGTCGGCGACGCGGTCACGCACCAGTAGCCCGTCATCAGCGCATAGACAGGGCTGAGAAATCGACCCCTAAGCTTCGTGGAGGCTCCGGCCGAGGTATCCGTCTACCTTGACGAAAGTCTGGGCATGCTCCTGACCCTAGGCCCGGGAAGTGGCCTGGCTACAGGCCGCCGAAACTGGCGAGGGCATACCCGCGGTGGCGGCCGCAGGGCACGAACTGCCCGGTCTGGTCCTGGACATCGACGCCGCACTGATCACCTGCCACTCCGGGAATGAGGCGGCAGCGTCCACCTGCAAAGGCGGCTTCGGCTACCACCCGCTGCTGTGTTTCCTGGCGAACACCGGCGAGGGCGTGTCCGGGCTCCTGCGGCTCGGCAACGCTGGCGCCAACGCCACCGCCGATCACCACGGTCCCCGACCACGCCCTCACCCAGATTCCCGACGCCTACCGGCACGGCACCGCGATCCTCATCCGTGCCGACAGCGCCGGAGGCGCGAAAGTCTTCCTGGCCCAAATCCAGACCCTGTATGAGAACGGTCTGGACCTGCGCTTCTCGGTCGGATACCCGGTCAACGAACCAGTCCGCCGCGCGATCCGGGCCCTCCCCGACAGACTCTGACACCCCGTCCCTGACCAGAACGGGACCCTGCGGGACGGCGCCGAGGTCGCTGAGCCGACCGGCACGGTCGACCTTGCCAGCTACCCGGCCAGCACCCGCATCATCGTGCGACGCGAGCAACCGCACCCCGGCACCCAACTGTCCCTGCTCAACCAGGACGATGGCCTGCGCCACCAGGTGTTCCTCACCGACACTCCCTTCACGGGAAGCGGTTCCGCCCAGTTCCTGGAGGGCTCGAGCTGTCCCTGACCGCAATCGACCTGCTGGCCTGGACACGCTTACTACTGGTGGACGGCGAGTTGGCCACCGCCGGAACCAAAGAGCTCCGCTACCGCATCCTGCACGTCGCTGCCCGGATCACCTGCGGCGGACGCAGCCTCCACCTGCGAATCTCCGCAAACTGGCCCTGGCGACACGAACTGACCAGTGCATTCACCCGCCTCACGGCCCTGCCACGGCCGTCCAACTAACCCGCAGCACCTCCCGCCCGCCCACAAACCGAGGAACCTGGAGCACCCGACCCGAGCGCCGGGCCCCAGGCATACCCACCCGGCCGCCGGCAAAAGAAATCACCAGTACGCCGCGATCGGACCAGCTCAACCACCCGAAGCAAAACAGCGAGGCTAGGACCTCGACCGGTGTGCCTGCGGCCAGGCAGGGCATCAACGCAAGGAAATGACGGTCGGAAGCGGAGGATTGACATCGACACCGTCAGCCCGCTCCTGACTGCCCCGGTCACCGCCGCGAACGTTCAGGACTCGGTCATCGGTCTACTGAGGTTTTCGGGTTGTCGTCGGGTGGTGACGGTTCATGATCCCTGCGGTATCCCGGTGGTATGAGGTATCCGGAGGGTGGGGGTCTGACCGCTGAGCGTCGGGCGTTTCGTGAGGGGATCCGGCTTCAGGCCGGCGAGCGGTTCGCGGCGGGTGAGAAGACCGCGGTGATCGCGAAGGACCTGCGGGTGAGTGTGCGGTCGGTGGAACGCTGGCGCCGCGCCTGGCGCGAGGGCGGCGTGGAGGCATTGCGCTCCGCGGGTCCGGCGAACTCCCCGACCATCGCCGGTGCCCAGTTCGCCGCGCTGGAGGAAGAACTCAGCAAGGGCCCGTCGGCGCAGGGCTTCGACGATGAGCGGTGGACACTTGCCCGGGTCCAGACGGTGATCCGCCGTCGGCTGCGGGTGAATCTGTCGGTGGCGACGGTATGGCGGCTGCTGAAACGGCATGGCTGGTCCTGGCAGGCCCCTGCCCGCAGAGCCCTCGAACGCGACGAGCACGCCGTCGAGCTGTGGAAGAAGGAGGTGTGGCCGCGGGTAAAAGCCTCGCGGCGGCCCACGGGGGCTGGATCGTCTTCGAGGACGAGGCCGGATTCTCCATGACGCCGCCCCGCGCCCGCACCTGGGGCCGGCGCGGACACACCCCCGTCATCCACGTCCGTGGCCGCTCTCGCCGGCGGACCTCGGTGGCGGCCCTGTGCTGCTACAAACCCGGCGAGAACAGCCGTCTCATCCACCGGCCCCGAGCCCATCTCCTGCTGAAGGGCGCCCGCAAGAGCTTCTCCTGGAAGGACTACCGCGATCTGCTGGTCCGCGCGCACATCCAACTCGGCGGCCCGATCGTGGTGGTCTGGGACAATCTCAACACCCACTTGGCTGCAGGGCTGAAGCGGTACGAGGCCGAGCATGACTGGCTCACCACGATCCGCCTCCCGCCGTATGCACCCGACCTGAACCCCGTCGAGGCCGTCTGGTCACTCGTGCGCAGGACGATGGCCAACACCACCTTCGGCACACCCGACGACCTCGAGCGCACACTCCGCCGCGAGTTACGCAGAATCCAGCTCCGCCCCCACCTGATCGACGGGTGCCTCGCTGCCACAGGCCTCACCCTCAAACCGACTCAACCTTGAAAAGGTCAGTAATCCCCATCAAGGGGGACACTCCGAACCCCCTCTGCTCCGCAGGGCTAGGGGCGCTGGCGGCTGCTGCCAGTACCTCGTCGAACACCGCCGCTGCCCCTCAGCATCGACTTGACATCGTCCACCGCGTGGCGGCTTCTGGGCGTTCACGGTTGTCCCAACCTGGGCCGTAGAGCGGACCCTGGGGCTGCCGCCTCGCCCGCGATACGGAACCCTCTCGCCTCGCTCCGTGACCGTGGTCAATCCGCGGTGATCAACGTCACGCCCCGCAGACTCACTGGTGAATCCGATCCGACCCGGCTTGCCACCTGCACCGCACCGTGCTTCCCAGGCCCCCCTGCCCGAGAACCTATTGAACCTGCCCGTAGTTTCCCAGGACAGAGTTCCTGGGGCAGCGTGCGAGGCGGCCAGCCGTCGATCGTAGCTGATTCAACGGCGCGATCGTGTCGACCAGATGATGGCGGTGTGCCTCCTCGGCAGACAGCCGCCCCCTGTGCAGGATCTCGAATCTCCCATCTGCTCCTACTTCCGTCGACTGGAAGTCCAGAACGGGATCGAAGAAGACTGCGTTGGGGGCGGCTATGACGTGGTCTGCAGCAATAAGAAACCGAAACCCTTCCCGGCAGACCAAGCCGTTCACAGCCACGATAATTCGCTGAGTCAGACCGCATTCGCGAGGACCGAAGATCGAATCGTTGATGTTGGGGACGATTGCATCAGAAAGAGGACTCTTGTCAAGACCGATACAGAAGGCCTCGGGCCCCGATCCGGTTATCACAACGGTGTGCACCGTCTTGTCCTGCCGCATCTTCGACCACGTGTCTCGCAGCTTCGCAGCAGTAGGTCGATCGATGGCGTTGAGCGCTTTCGTCCGATTCAGACAAACACGCACGATCCCAACGTCCTGGCCATCCATTTCGAGCAGCACCGGATTGATCTCGGATTCCATCGCTTCTATCCCATTGTTCAGTGTGACGAGACGGCTTCAGACGACTTCATCTCGACCACGAAACGGTGGTACACCTCTGCCAACTCACGCGGTGCGAGCTCGTGAGTCCCCTGCATCTGTGAACCGGGCGTGATCCACAGCCATGAACGATTGGCGGCCCGATGCCATTCAAGTGCCTGGTCCAAGGGGTGGACGCCGTCGTCAAGATCTCCTCGGCAGATCAGCACCGGTGCCTGAATCTCGGCAAGATGCGGACGCAGCGTCAGGTACTGCTGGAGGTTTCGATCAGTCCGGGCCCGTGCGTAGAAATCGAGCACTTCCCGCCAGTCTGACCCATGGCCCCTTTCCCAGCGCGGCCGCCAGGGATGGTTGTCAAGGTCCGTGAATGCCGATACAAGCTCTCTCTCCCCACGTTGGTCTATGGCCGTGACCGGCCAATCGAGGAACAGCGTGCGCACCCGCGCGGGGTGTTCGAGCGCGACCCGAGCGACGATGCGTGACCCCAGTGAGACTCCGCCAAGGTGAGCGGACTCTTCGCCGACCGCGTCCAGGACGCTGAGCACGTCCTCACACCATTGAGTGGGGCTCACCGCCGACACACGTTCGCTTTGCCCCATCCCCGTAAGATCGAGCAGGATCACTTTGAAATCCGCAGCCAACTCGTCGACAACTCCGGATTCACGAAAGACCTTACTCGAATCTCCCGCACCATGAACGAGTAGCAGCGGTTCACCTTCTCCAATGACGTCGTACCACAGCATCGAACCTGACGAATTAACGCACTCCATGGCTCTTCACCCTCATTTTCTGGTCGTAACGGCTTCTCATTATGGCCACGCAACTACTCCGTTCGAGCTGGCCCCCGTCAGAGGGCCATCCCTCCGCCCATGTCAACCATGACTCCAACCATGCCACTCGATGCCTCGGAAGCGAGAAAGGCGATCATGTTAGCGACCTCTTCCGGCAATTCATAGCGCTGGATAGCCGTTCGAGACATGGCGTACAGCCCCTCAGCAGAGTCGGAAAGATGCTCGCTCTCAGGGTCCCGCATGGCACGTGGAGTGGTCATGGCCCCTGGATTTACTCCGAGCACTCGGATTCCATTCTTAGCCACTTCCTTACCGAGGAACTTTGTGAATCCGGTGAGGCCTGCTTTCGATGCCCCGTACAGCGTGAACATCGGCATAGCCGACAGAGCCACAGCCGACCCCACATTGATGATTCTCCCTCGACCTTGCGGAATCATGTAATCCAATGCGGCACGCGAACTGTAGAGCGGCCCCACAAATACACCGCGCACCGTCCGGTCGATGTCCTCTCTCGACAATTTTGAGAAATCTCCGAGCACGGCATCAGCGGCGTTATTGACGAGAATATCTATCCCGCCGAGCAAGTCATGACATTCCCTCATGCTCCTATGCACGCTCTCCCAATCAAGGACATCACCATGGACGGCAACGACCCTGGTGCCCCATTTCTTTGCCGCATCTTCCGCGATGCTCTCCGCAGGTGGAAGCGTCGGCGATTGGCGTCCCCGGGGAACGGACTCTGACTGGGCCCTCAGGTCGATGATGGCCACGTCCGCGCCCAAACCAGCCAGCCGGTTGACACAGGCCTGACCGAGACTCTCCCCCGCTCCCCCGGTAACGACGGCTCGCATCCCGGACAGGTCAAGCAAGTCCGTGAGCCGTTTGTCGATGCTGTCGAGAGGAACTCGCTCTTCGTCCCACCAGTAGGAGGGATCTCGGCCCTCGTCCACGTGCTTCTGCAGCAAGCCCTGCAAGAAATCCATGCCCATCTCTTCTCTTCCTGGAAGGTTAGAAAGAAACTACGCTTTACACGTTACTTGAGCGTTACCGCGACGGTCATGCGTCTGCGTTCAGTGCGAATGGCTTCTCCGTAGATTGAGGTATCGGTCGCCGCGGTTGATTGCCCTGTCGCCACGGATCGCATGTGCGAGTTGCGTGATCGTGTGATGCCCTCCGGACTTCAGGCGGTCCGTCCGGGGCAGGCGGTATGCGACAAAGCGCCGCTGGAGCGAGCAACTTCCATGCCCTGCCCTGGTGGAGTTCCGCTGCCGGCGAGTGCCTGCTGGTAGTGAAAGGACTGTTGAGCCTGCCAGCCCTGTTCAGTCGGCTGATATGCGTTTCCGTTGGTGCAGTTTCTCCTGTCCTCTTTCACCTTGCCGCCTCAAGGAGGCGAGCCCTCGCGGTGAATGACATTCAACAGAGCCCTGAGGAAGACTCGGGTACCGAGTTCGGCCGGGTCAGTGCGGAGCAGATCGGTCGCGCCTTCGAAATGGACTGCGGCAACCACCGCGAATCTCAGCAGCCCTCTCACAGATCCAGGATGAGTTCGAGACCGCGGCAGCGCGAAACGCAGACCATCATCGTTCCGGCCTCTTCGTGCTCCTCCGGGCTGTACAGGAAGTCGCGGTGATCCACATCGCCCTTGATGACGCTGGTTTTACAGACACCGCACACACCCTCTGTGCAGGAGGACGGAACCGGAAGACCGGCGGCTTCTAGTGTCTCAAGCACGGACTTGTCGGAAGTGACGCAAATGCGCTCTCCAGTGGATTTGATCACCACGTCGAACGCGTGATCAACCTCGCCGGCCGATAGCACTCGGTCAGGCGCCCTGAACCTCTCTAGCCGGAGCCGCACGGGGTCCTGCGTGCCGTCTGCGACCGCGTCCATCATCGACGTCGGGCCACAGCAGTAGACCAGTGCATGCGGATCCTGCTCTCGCAGTATCCGCGCGAAATCCGGGTAGCAGTCGTTGTCCTCATCGACGTGCACGTGGACCCGCTCGGCTGCCAGGCTTTCCACTTCTGAGAGGAAGGCCATCGTCCTCCGGCTGCGTCCGCTATAGAACAGCGACCAATCCGCACTGCGGGCGTTTAGCTCTCGAGCCATTGCGATGATCGGGGTGATCCCGATTCCGCCAGCGATCAGGAAGTGCTTCGGCCCCTCTTCGAGGTGGAAGGCGTTGCGTGGCCCATCTACAGGAATCTGCGACCCGACCGGCATGGATTCGTGGATATAGGCGCTGCCGCCCCGGGAGTTCGGGGACTTCAATACCGCGACCGTCCACTGCGTGGCGTCCTGGGGATCCGAGCATAGCGAGTACTCGCGGACCAGCCCGTTCGGGAGGTGCAACGCTATGTGCGCACCGGGCTTCCAGGTCGGCAGCGGAATCCCGGAGGGATCGACCAGCTTCACACTGATAACGCCGTCGGCCTCCAATGCCTTCTGCTGCACTCGCAACATGCGCTGGCCGCCATCGCCCGCGATGTTCCTTTCCATGTCAGACTCCTGATCTAGCCTTCCAGGGCCGTTTGAAGCCCTTGATTCGTTCGGCGACGATCCGCGCCGCCCTCTCATGGCGCCTTGGACTCAACCACCCAACTGATCGAAGGTGTCGTCCAGCCAATCGAATACGGCCTGGTGGGCGCGGCCCGGTGAGTTCACCGCGCAGGGCAACTCCGCACCAGTTGTCTCGTCGAGTCAGATGTCCGACTTCGGCATGGTGAGGCGTTCGAAGAACTGCGTGCACCACGCCGTCGAGCAACACCGTGGCGCCGGGAATCTGCAAAGAACCTCGCCCTCCGGTCACCAGCACGGCCAGCGGATCGCGTGGCACTGCCTTCTTCAGTAGAGCGTGAAGAGGAGTGCACCGCTCGGGTCCGTGCGTAAGGCCGGGAGTCGTACGAGTTCAGAATCGGACGACGCTCCAACCGGAGCCGGAGCATCCCCATTGTTCGGGTTGTGCTCGGACGCCACTTCCTCTACTCGGCGTTGGTGAAGCGATGACCCCAGCGGCTCGCCGCGTCGTAGGTAGACGCCGTCCACGTGCTGTCGTCGATCAGTCGAGCGCCGTATCCGTACTCCACCTCGAAACCAGAAGGCGTCCGCGTGTAAAACGAAACCATGTGGTCGTTGGTGTGACGGCCGAGCGTGACTGTCACTTCTGCCGCCCCATCCTGGGCGTTGTCGAGCGCGCGCCCGACATCATCAATGGATTCAACTTGGAGCATGAAGTGCTCCAACGCGGTCGCACCGGGCTCGCGGCCGCCGCCGAAGGCCATCGTGTGGTGTCGAGCGTTGACATGAGCGAACGTGCCAGAGAGATCTCCGATACGGACAACGTCGCTGAGTCGAAACCCAAGAGTTTCGAAGTAGAACCGGAGCATTGCCTTCTCGTCGTGTGCAAACAGACCTGCATGGCCGAGCCCGAGTTCACCAGCTACGAATTTGACACCTCGCGGCGAGATGAAGGGCGCGCGGGGAACATAGGAGCCGTAGAAGAGTTCGACGGTATTCCCGTCCGGATCAGTACAGCGGAATAGCTGGCTCACCCCACGAAGCGCTGCGCGCTTCTCGTCCTCCACGGCCGCAAAACCTGCTTCCGCGACTCTCGCCGCCAGCGATACCAGGTTCTCAGGAGAGCCGGCATCGAGCCCGATGAAGGCCAACTGTCCTTCCTCGCCGTCCTCAATCCAGAACCGCCAGCCCCACTCGTCCATCCGCAGCAGCAGGTGATTCGATTCCGGCTCCTTCGGGGCGAGGCCGGGAGCCAACCCAAGGAACTGCGTGGCGTATTCTTCCCAGCTAGCCAGGTCACGCGAGTACCATCCCAGATAACCGAGTCCAACAACTCCGTCATTCATTTCATATTCTCCGATCTCTGCTTGCACTTCCGGGTTATCGACTGATCGCGAGTTCTACGCTGCCGAGCGCATCGAATTCGGCGCGCACGTCACGGTGATCGGCGAGCTCCACGGCCGACGTCATGCCACCCGAAAGGACCAGCCATCCCGCCTCCAGGCGCTGTCCCCTGGTGGCGAGGAAGTTCGCGAGCTGAGCGACCGCGGCTGCGGGGTCCCCCATCACCGCCGCGCCGGTGGCGTGTGACAGCGCAACCCCATCAGCCAGCAACTGGCATCTCAGGGAAGGCAGAACGAGGTCAGACACCGAGACCCGCGTACTACCCAGCACGAACTGGGATGCCGACGTGTTGTCAGCCACGACGTCGACCAGGTTGAACTGGAACCCCGCATATCGGCTGTCGATGACCTCCAGCCCGCAGCGCACTCCGCGCGTCACGTCGAGCACGTCCAGCGGAGTCACGCCGGGCCCGGCCAGATCCTCGCCCAGTTCGAATACGATCTCTGGCTCCGCACGAGGATGAATCAACTCCCGCAGATCCACCGACGCCGGGGAAGGGAGTTGCATCCCGCTCGTCAACCAACCATAGATTGGTTCATCGATTCCCATGTCCCGCCGTTTAGCCGCGGAGGTCAGACCCAGCTTGACACCGACGATTCGTTCGCCGGCCGATATCCGCCGGGCAATGAGCCGATCCTGAATCTCGTACGCGTCATCGAGAGTCAAGCCGGGTTCAGCCGCAGAGAGACGATCTACCGCAGCGTGCTGTCGTTCAGCACAGTACAGATAGTCGACCCATTGATCGTATCGAGCGTTCACGGTCGTGACCTTTCCATCGAGCCCCTGCCCCCAGAGAGGTCAAGCCCCTCTGTGACCATCTCGTTTGAAGAACCCATCTCAGCGATTGAGATAGACGGTCTGGGACGGTTCCGGCTTCGACTTGGGTGCCAGACCAGTCCGTCGCTGAATACCCCTAGCGACTTTGGAGACGAACATTCGCCACTGGACCATGACGTAGTCGGGCTTGTAGAGGTGTTCTTTGTTCCAGAAGTCCTCGTGCTCATACGCATGCGCAACTTGCTCACGGCCGAAGGCATCGTAGTTGTTGAAGCCGATAATCTCTGGGTCGGTAGACCACACCAATGGCGCCCACTTCGTCGCGCACTCGTCGAAGAACTCCTGCTCTTCTTCGTCACTATCGACGGGCGAGGAAGCCATCATCACGTACATGTGGTGATGCTCGTCGACCGGGACAAACCACTCGAAGTGTGTCTGCCGTCCGCCCGGGAAGCCTGGAATCTCAAGAAGACACGGCAGGTGCGCGGCCATCATGTCGGTCTCGAGGCCCGATGCTGTGTCGAACGAACCATCGTCCGATTGGCCATCGGTCTCCTCGAGAATGAGGCCGTTGGCCTTGACCTCCGTGCCCTCAACCTCAGTCCGCCAGATCATCTTCCAGTCCGCGAAGTTGAAGAACATCGCTGCCGCGCGCCCGGGAGTGGTATCGGTGCTCGTTCCCTTCCTCGTCTGCGGGTAAGCGGAGAGGGGATTCGGTGAGAGGCCGCGCTCAACGATGGTCGCGTCGCGGTGACCGTAGATGTGTCCGGAGTCGAAACCGTTCTCGACCGCGAGACGCCAGTCGCACGGAATCTTAACCCTGACCAGAGACCGGTACGCCCTGCGCTCCTCGCCCCGAAGTGAGCGCTGGAGGACAGGTGGGAGGTCCTCTTCAAACGGGATTGGCTCACCATCCCCGATGTACACCCACACGAGCCCAAAGGCTTCGCGCACCGGGTAGGTCGGCAGAGTGATCTTGCCCGTCAGATTCGAGTCAGGCTGGGTGATGACGTGCGCGAGCTTTCCATCTCGTACGTCATAGGTAAAGCCGTGGAACCAGCACGTAATCGTGTTCTTGCTGTGGCACTCAGGGCGCGCAGAGAACGCGACGCCGCGGTGGGCGCATCGGTCCTGTATCGCGTAGACGCCGTCATCCTCCACCCGCTTGAAGAAGATCCGTTCGCCACAGATCTCCTCTGCGCGCGTGGCACCGTCGTCCAGTTCCTCGGAGAAGAACGCCGGGTACCAGTAGTTGCGCAAGCCCAGCGCTGAATCAACATACCGCTTGTATGGCCGTTCTCGCACGGCCTCAGCAACGGTGGCCGAGACGTCGTGGTTGGCCTCTTGCGCTTCATCGCGTGTGGATGTCACGTTATCCCTTTCTGATTGACATTCCTGCGCCTCGGTCTTGTGCGAAATCCCGTAGTTGCCTTGCTGCCGGGAGCTGACAAGAAGTGGCGCCTACAAGGATCACTCCCGCCAGGGCTAACGGCTCCGGCTCCATGGCGACGGCATCCTCCGATCATCCGAAGCCGCCGCCCTCTCAGTCGGCGATGGACGTCAAGAGAGTGGCCGCGCGCCGACTTCACTCCGCTCCCGGTGATTCTTCCGTCCACCGCGCTCATCGGGCTTCCTATCGGGCGAGGCACCATTTCACGTGTACACGTTCATGCATTCAGGATCGTCGGTCTGGGTCCGCCGTCACATCCCAAGGGTTACCGATGTATCTACGTATTCCCCTCGGCCTTGGGGCACTCCGCGCGGTTCCCCGCCCCAGGCGGCCACCTACGTCCTGCACATTGGGCAGCCCATTCGCTACTATGTTCGATGTGAATGTCGATAGCGCTCGTGGCGGAGGCTCTTGAAGCCCTCCACTGGTCACCGTCGGACCGATACCAGCGGCGATTCGCACGGGACGCCGCCGGGCGATCCTGATTCGCTGCGGCGCATTTCGACGGGCCTTCTGGGGCTGGTCAGAGCAGGACTGGGTGGATCTCATCGACTCGAACGGCGCCGAGTTCCGGCGTTCGTGGGGAAGCCAGATCGGCCCCCAATGCCCGTCCGTTCGTGATCGCCTACGCCTATCTGCTGGGCGAGTTCACGGCCTTCGACCGGCTTGGTCGCTTCCGGCGGTCGTCTCTGGCCCACCGAGTCTTCGGAGCCGGCTGTGTTGAGGACGCCGTCCAGCACGTACGCAAGATTCTGGCCGACTGGGGATATCGCCGCGATGCCGAGCAGTTGACCTCGGTGATCTGCAAGTTGCTGCTGCTGAATCGCAGCCCATACCTGGAGGATCTGTCCACTGTCGCCTTCACCGCACTCCGCCTTCACCCGGCGATGAACGGGCAGTGGGGCAAGGACCTCTACGGCTTCACCGGGCGGTCGCCGCCCTCGGCTACGCGGAGCCGCGACCATCGGGACACTCGCTGGACCAGCAGCGATGGAAGGAGTCCCGGCTCCGTAGGCGGACTGGGTCGAGCGCTGGCACACGACCTCGACGCTCACACCCCCGAACACTCCGAAAGCATGATCCGCCTCGCCGCAATCTCCACCCTCGCCAAACGAGCAACCGACGAAACCACCCCAACCTGGCGACACACATAAAGCGCAATCACCCATGAACTACACGAACCAGACGACCTCTGATACGCCGTCGCTGTTCATCGCTATCCGCAGCAGATCTGGTGGAGCACGCTACGGCCACGCTTAGACAGACAGCTGCCTCGCCAGCCTCAAGGTAGAGCCGCGTCTGTCCGCTGAAGGCCGCCTCATCGCCGGGGAGCCGATCGGCACCGGCTCGACCGCGTACCGGGATGTATCTGATGACTAGGGTGTCACCAGACGCTTGGTCCCACCGCTGATAGCGAACGGCGGGCCGGAAACGGGAGACTCGAGGACGCCGTCCTCGAGCAGTTCCCTTGGATTGAACACCTCGACCCTGCTCAAGCCCATGGCGCCTGGCTGGCCGCGGTCGCGTCGAGTTCCCCGTTGGAGATCCCGTAACCGGCCTCAAGCCACAGCACGCTCAAGCACCGCTGGGCGTCGAGCAGCACGCCGCGGCCGGCCATGCGGTCGCCTGTGTGCTCGATACGGCAGTTGGGTCGTGGCGCCCGATTCCTCCGGCCCTCGCGGACACGAGCGGTGATGATGTCGCCGAACGGCTGTCAGCCAGACGTCGTCGAACGGCGTGGGAGGCGTGGTCGGGTGACTCGTCGCAGCGTCGATGGGAGCGTCGTCCTTGGTGCTTCGAGGGGGAACACCACACCTACCTACCTGGCTCCCGGCATCTCAAACTGTCCTTACCTCTGCCAGAGTCGGCAGACTGCTGTCAAGCAGGTGTGTGGCGGGCCAGTACAGAAGCTCATCAAAGTTGTTTGGTGAGTGCGTCCCCATGAGATGGGGAGTTCACGCCCTCAGAATCGCCGAGCTATACCCACTGACGACTCCCGAGGAATGCCGTTTCCTCTACCTGTTCCTCACTGGTTGGTCTGGCCCGCCCGATTCTCCGCCACCCACGCGGCGACCTGCGTCCTGGAGGAGAACCCGAGCTTTCTCAGGATGTGATCGACGTGAGTGTCCACCGTGCGCTGAGACACAATCAGCTTGCTCGCGATCTCCCTGTTGGACATCCCCTCGGCGATCAGAGCGGCGACTTCAACCTCGCGGCGGGTGAGCGCCGAATCGGCGGCGACCTCGGGCGACTTTGAGATCCGAGCTTGATCGAGCGCATAAGCAAGGACATCATCCACACTCATCTCGTTGCCACGCCGAACGGCGCGCGCGAACGCCGTATCACCCAACAAGGCGCGAGCCTGTTCCGCACATCGTTCGCGGCGTGAGATGAGATGCTTGGAACCAAACAACTGAGTACCGAGAGCATCCCACATAACGGTCGCGGCACCCAACAGAACGGCGGCTCGCTCACCTTGCCCGTTCGCAGCAGCACTCCAAGACGCCAAATCGAACGCAGGCGCCATGCCCGAGGTGTCATGGAACGACCCCTTGATACGCAAGCTCTCTCGAATCAGCACGTCGGCCCGCCCGTGGTCACCCTTGACGAAGGCGATGAAGCTCTGCAGCCACAGGGCGTAGGACAGCATGAAGAGCTCGCCCTGTCGCTCACAATGGAGTCGCAAGGCATTGGCAACTTCGGTCCCACGTTCGATGTCGTTCCGAAAGAGATGCGCCATTCCTTCGTCGATCGTCATGCCCCACGGGTAGTCATCGGGAACCGACACACGCTTGTATCGATGCCTCGCCATGGAGAACAGTTCGATTGCGCATTCCAATCTATCGCTCAGCATGACCCGTACTGCGTCCATGTGCGTTGCGTAGGCGTGTGCCGCGTCATCGTGAAGCACGCGGGCAATCCGCCGGCACTCCTCTGCGGCAGCTTTGGCGACGCCGATGTCACCCTGGCTCGCCGCGATGTAGGCAAGTGTTCCCAATGCCCAGGCACGCCCAGTGGTTGGCTCGTCGTCAGCGGCCAATGCCCGCTCCAGCCAACGGCGCCCCTCAGTGAGGTGACCGCATGCGAGCCAGAGGAACCATGCCGTTCCCGCCATGCGCAGTCCAGTCTGGGCCTGTCCGACCTCGACGACGCAGAACTCCAGAGCCGCTCGCAGGTTCGAAAGCTCGACGTGGAACCGTTCGGACCACTCCAGTTGATTTGGCCCGAACCACTCTCCAACCGCTTGCTCAACCAGCGAGGCATACCAGTCACAGTGCCGAAGTCGCATCTCGCCTTCAGTGCCAGACTCTCGCAACCTCGCTTCGCCGTACTCACGAATCGCCTCCAGCAAGCGGAATCGGACATGGCCGTCCGACTCCTCTCTGAACAAGATTGACTTGTTCACGAGGCCCGCGACGGCATCCAAGATTTCCGATCGCGGCACGTCATCATCACAGCAGACCGCCGCGGCACCATGGAGATCGAACGTTCCCGCGAAAACTGAGGCGCGGGCCCAGAGCAACTGCTCGATCGGAGTGCAAAGCTCGTAGCTCCAGCCTACGGTCGCGAGTAGGGTCTGGTGCCGGGTAGGGGCGCTGCGGGCTCCTTGATTCAACAATCGAAATCGATCGTCGAGCCTACTGTTCAGTTCGGCGACCGAGAGCACACGCAGTCTGACGGCAGCCAGCTCTATCGCAAGTGGTAGCCCATCAAGACGTCGGCAGAGTCGCACCACGTCCGGGCTGTTGCTCTTATTGATCTCGAAGTCTGATACGACCGCGGCGGCTCTGGTTGCGAAAAGTTCGAGTGCTGGAAAGCGCACTATGGATGACGAACCAAACGTTACATCGTCGGCGGGAACAGAAAGCGGCGGAACCGCCAGCACGTGTTCACCCTCAACCTGAAGCGCCTGACGACTTGTCGCCAGCACGCACAGTTCGCCCGCCTGGCGCAACAGCGTGCTGACGAGCTGGGCCACCGCTTCAATGACGTGCTCACAATTATCCAGTACTAGCAGGACGTGGCGACGACGCAGGTGCTCGCGGAGGACGGTCAGCGGTTCACGAGCGGTTTGGTCCTGCAACCCCAATGCATCGACGACAGCCTGTGGGACCAGCGACCCATCGCGCAAAGCGGCCAGTTCCACGAGGTACGTGCCGTCAAACGCACGACTGAGATCGCGCGCTGCGCGGATGGCGAGCCGGGTTTTGCCCACACCGCCTATACCGGTCAGAGTCACAAGGCGGCACGACGAAAACAGCTTGCGAATATCACGCAGTTCTTGTCGACGACCGACGAAACTTGTCACATCAGCGGGGAGGCCTTCTCCATCGCGTCGAAAGGGCGGCACCATGTGACATCTCCTGCTGCAACCAGTTTAGAGTTCATCTCAGCCCTGCTGCCACTCAAGGTAGTCGGCAAGGCCTCACCCCGCGAGATCGAGGGCGATGTCGACGATCATGTCCTCCTGACCGCCGACAAGACGCCGACGGCCGCATTCCATCAGCAGATCGCGGACACCGACCTTGTATCGAAGGGACGCGACCTCCGCGTGACGCAGGAAGCTCGAATATACGCCGGCGTACCCCAGGGTCAAGGTCTCACGGTCCACCCGGACAGGGCGGTCCTGTAGGGGTCGGACCAGGTCATCAGCGGCGTCCTGGAGCTGGAAGAGGTCGCAGCCATGTCTCAGGCCGGAGAGGCTCGCGACGGCGATGAATGCCTCGAGCGGGCAGTTGCCCGCACCGGCTCCGTGGCCGGCGAGGGACGCATCGACGCGGTACACGCCGTTCTCGACGGCGACGACCGAGTTCGCGACCGAGAGCGAGAGGTTCTCGTGGGCGTGAATGCCGATCTGGGTACTCGGCTCGAGCACGTCGCGGTATGCGCGGACGCGGGCGGCCACGTCGTTCATCGTTAGCCGACCACCGGAGTCCGTGACGTACACGCAGTGGGCACCGTACGACTCCATCAGTTTGGCTTGGCTGGCGAGCTCCGGTGGTGAGGCCATGTGGGAGAGCATGAGGAAGCCGCTGACGTCCATGCCCAACTCGCGGGCAGCTGTGATGTGCTGGGCCGAGATGTCGGCTTCGGTGCAGTGAGTGGCAATGCGAACCGAACGGACTCCCAAGTCGTATGCCCTGTTCAGTTCGTGAATCGTTCCGACGCCGGGGAGAAGCAGTGTGGTGAGACGTGCTCGCTTGAGAACGGAGGCAGCGGCCTCTATCCAGTCCCAGTCGGTGTGGGAGCCGGGTCCGTAGTTGAGGGAGCCGCCCGCGAGACCGTCGCCATGGGCCACCTCGATAGCGTCGACTCCGGCCTCGTCGAGGGCGCGGGCGATTTGTTTCACATCGCCGGGCGTCAGGCGGTGGCGTACAGCATGCATACCATCGCGAAGCGTTACATCCTGGATGAAGATCGGGGTACTCATCGGTCGGTCACCTTTCCTGCCGCGAACCGCTCGGCCACCTGCAGGGCGGCCGAGGTCATGATGTCCAGGTTTCCCGCATAGGCTGGCAGATAGTGCGCAGCCCCCTCGACCTCAAGGAACACCGACACCTGGTGGGTCGGTCGCCGAGCGCCAGCAGCGATTACGGTCTCGACCGGCTGGTCGGGTGGGATCTCGGTGATCTGCACCTGCTGCTTCAGCCGATAGCCCGGGACGTACGCTGCCACGTCGGCAACCATCTTCTGGACCGACTGCCGGATCCCCTCCTGGACTCCCGGGTCTGCCGCCGTGACGAGCGCGAAGACGGTATCGCGCATGATCAGTGGTGGCTCCGCAGGGTTGAGGATAATGATCGCCTTGCCACGCTTCGCGCCGCCCACCTGCATAATCGCCGCAGTCGTGGTCTCGGTGAACTCGTCGATGTTGGCTCGGGTGCCCGGCCCCGCCGACTTCGACGCAATGGAGGCGACAATCTCGGCGTATTCCACCGACACAACGCGACTGATCGCCGCAACGATGGGAATCGTGGCCTGTCCGCCGCACGTGACCATGTTGAGGTTGGGTGCGTCGAGATGCTCGTCGAGGTTGACGGCCGGGATGACATAGGGCCCTATGGCTGCGGGCGTGAGGTCGATGAGCCGTTTGCCCAGCGGCTGAAGCTGAGCAGCGTTGTGCTGGTGCGCTTTGGCCGAGGTGGCATCAAAGACGATCTCGATCTCGTCGAAGTTCGGCAGCGCCAAGAGTCCCTCGACCCCCATGTGGGTCGTTGCAAAACCGAACCGGTTTGCCCGAGCAAGGCCGTCCGACGCGGGGTCGATGCCGACCATCGCTCCCACCTCCAGATGCTGGCTGGTGCGCATTATCTTGATCATCAGGTCGGTGCCGATATTGCCGGAGCCGATGATGGCTGTCTTGGCCTTGTGCTGAGTCATGTCCTGTTCCTGGTACATCTGATAGTCAGGGACGGTTGAAGCGGGCCGTCACACTGCCGAGACCGGTGATCTCTGCGGAGACGACGACGCCTGGCTCGACGGGGACCATCGCTCCCAGAGCGCCGGAGAGGATGATCTGTCCGGCGCGCAGGGGTTGCCCCAAGTCTCGGGCTGTGCGGGCGAGCCAAGCGAGGGCGTGCAAGGGGTCGCCGAGGCACGCCGAGCCGGAACCTTCGCTGGCCAGAACTCCGTCGACGGTCAGTGTCATTTCAACGTCAGCGGGCTCCAGCTCGGCGAGCGGGAGCTTGTTGGCACCGAGGACGAACAGGCCACTGGAAGCATTGTCGGCGACGGTATCGGCGAAGGTGATGTCCCAGTCGGCGACCCGACTGTCGACGATCTCCAGTGCCGCGGCTGCGTACTGCACAGCGCCACGGACCCGAGCGTCATATAGCGGGCCGTCGCTAAGGTCCTCGGCGAGCACGAAGGCGATCTCAGCCTCGATCTTGGGCTGGAGCAGACGCGCCATCGGGATGGTCTCCGTCTCCGCGTAGAGCATGTCGTCGAAAAGGACACCGAAGTCAGGTCTGTCGACACCGAGCTGCCGCTGGACTGCCTTCGAGGTCAGCCCGATCTTGCGCCCGATCACCGTTGCACCTGCGGCGATCCTGGCCTCTGTCCCGTGTTGCTGAGCGACGTACGCGGCGTGCACGTCGGTGCTACCGATCAGATCGCGGATCGGGCTGCAAGGATGGCCGGTCCGTGCCGCGTCGAGAAGGCGTTCGGCTGCCTGAAGGGCACGCGAGCTGTGTCGACCTTGCACGTGTTTGGTGGAAGGGTCTGTCATGCCAGCCATCGTCACGTGAAACGGCAGCAGACCTCCATGTTCTGGTTCCGGTGACCGGAACTCGAACCTGAACTGACTAGCTTAACTAGCCGCCCCGAAGACTGCTCCGACGGGCGAGCATCGCGGCAATACCGGTGGCTGCGGTGTGCACCGCGCGCGCGTGTCGTGCCGGTTGGAAGCGTGGCAGCGAGCCGGTGATACTGATGGCCGCAAGGACCGATTCATCCTTGTCCAAGACCGGTCCGGCAACGCACGCAACGCCGATCGCGGACTCCTCGTACTCGAACGCCACTCCTCGTTCCACCACGTCGTGCAACTGCTGGCGCAGGACGTCACGCGCGATGATGGTGCGCGGCGTGCAGCGGCGCAAATGTCGCGCCAGCAGTCGCTCACGCTCTTCCTCGGGACACCAGGCGAGAAGCGTCTTCCCGATCGCCGTCGCGTGCAGCGGCATTCGCCCGCCCAGCCGCGATGGGGAGGCCGCCTGCCGATGTCCCCCCATCTTGGCGACGTACACCACCTCTGCTCCCTCGCGGATCCCCAGATGGACCACCTCGTGAGTACGCTCGTACAGGTCTTCGAGGAACGGGATGGCAACCTCGAGCAGGGTCCGTTCGACGGAGGCTCGCATGCCCAGCTCGAACACCAGCCCGGACAACCGATAGCGCCCGTCGCGGCGCTCAAGCAACCGCGCGCCCACCATGTCTCCGATTAGCCTATGCAGTGTGCCCTTGGGCAAGCCGGTGCGGGCCTGCAGTTCGGAGAACCCAAGCACAGTGTCCTCGACCGTGAAGGCGACAAGGATTTTCATCGTCTTACCCAGCACGGTCTCCGGACCCGGGGCCGCGGTTTCACTCACGTCTGGGAAGCTCCTGAACTGAGAAAAACTGGGGGCGGGAAGACGCCGCGACGGCATCCGTCGTGCCAGTCGATCAATCTGACACTACTCTCGAAGATCAGTGGCCGGTCTCCCCCTGCTGGTCAGTGTGCTCGCCGGCGGTGAGCGCGGCAAGTGGCTCACGGGAGCTCGTTGTGGCCAGTCGGGCCAGGACCCAGACCAGGGCGCTACACGATGAAACTGGGAGATCTGCCGAGGCTGCCGCGCCTGAGCCGGTTGCGGAGCTGGTCGACCCGTTCCGGGATGGTGTGGGCGATGACCCCTTCGGAGCGGTGCTCGTGACGATGATGACGAACACGCCGGTCTTCGAGTTCCTACCACGTTGGAACTGGCCCTAGCCGGTTCGGCTTCACTCTCCCAGCGGCGGGGACTGCACGTGTTCTGCACACATCCGTGCCGCCTCAGTTCGACCGACGGCCCACACCGAACTTCACACCCCCGAGATTTCTTTCGCCTCATGCTCACATGACGCTCCGGCCCAGAATGCGTCACCGCGAGCACCAGAATGGCCTCTGAGCTGCACTTGCCTTCAGACACGCCCACGACGGCAGGCTTCCGATAACGCACCACGTAGAGTGCTTGGCTCTCCTTGAACCTGCCGCAAAGGTGTCTGACCTGCGGTTTGCCGATACTGAGCGTAGATGCTGACGCTCGAAGGGTGCGCCCCCACAAGCCGTATCTCAACCGATCTTGGAATGTGTGGATCGAACATGGTTCCAGGTCGGGTGATCTTCCGGTGATCGCGGCATGAAGGCAGGGCCTGGTAGCTCGGAGGCAACTGTCAGCACAGTGACGTCAACGAGCGGTAACGCAACCGTCACGCCACATGGGATTGCAGCATCAAGTCTGGGCGGGGGCCTTCGGGCACCGCTTGCGTACCGAAGGCCAACACTGTGGACCTCCAGGTCGCTCATGCACGTCTCTTGACACCTCCGATTTGTCCTCACCATACTCTCGACTCAAGCAGTTTGGAAGCGCTTCCAATTCGGATGGGTACGGAGAGCGGGATGTCTGATCAGGATGCCAATGGCAAGTCCGAGCACACATCGGCGACGATCTACGAGGTAGCGCAGCGGGCGGGCGTGGGGATCGCGACGGTGTCGCGGGCGCTGCGCGGGACCGGCTCGGTGCGGCCGGCGACGCGAGAGCGGATCCTGCGGGCGGCGCGTGAGCTGAACTTCATCCCCAGCCGGCTCGGCGTCTCCCTGGCCGAGGGGCGGCACGCAGCGAACGGCATTGTGTTTCCCTCCCTCACCGGTCCGTACTTCGGGGAGGTCCTGCTCGGTTATGAGGAGGCCGCCGCTGAGCTCAGGCGATCGGTGATCGTCGTCGCGGCGGACGGGCTGGACTCCGCGCAGGACCACATCAGGGATCTCGCGGGGCGGGTCGACGGGATCGTGATCTACGGCAGTACCGCCGAGAGCGACGTCGTGGCGGAGCTCGTCGCCGAGCGCAAACCGACTGTCCTGCTGTCCCCGCGCATCCTGGTGGAAGGGCCCGACGTGATCACCGCCGAGAACATCCGTTCCGCCCGGGAACTGACGGAGCACCTCCTTGCCCACGGTCACCGCACGTTCACCTTCCTCGGCGGGCCGACGGGCGGGCGGGACATCGATGAGCGCTGGACCGCCCTCGTCGACACCCTGGCCGCGGCCGGCGCCGCCGCACCTCGCCCGGTCCCTTTAAGGGGGTATGACAGGGCGGAGGTGTACGCGGCGGCCCGCGCCGTCCTCGCCCATGACGCGCCCGACGTACTGGTCTGCTCCCACGACGAGGTCGCTCTCGCCGCGCTCCGGGTCGCACGCGAACTCGGGCTGAGCGTGCCGGACGACATCGCTGTCACCGGCTGGGATGACGTTATGGCGGCAGAACACTCCTGGCCCCCGTTGACCACCGTGCGACAGCCCATGCGCCGCATGGGTGAGATGGCCGCCCGCGCCCTCGACGAACTCATCACGGGCACCCGCACCGCGCCACGCCGTCAGGTGCTGCCCACCGAAGTGATCATCCGCGAAAGCTGCGACAACCATCCGTAACAGCGAGGAGTCACCAGTGCACAGACGCCAGGCAGTACGCATCGGCATAGGCATGCTGGCCGCCGCCTCCCTCACGCTCACCGCCTGCGGCCGAGACGCGGGCGGCACCGAGGAAACCGCCAAGGACGTCAGGGGCGGGGCGGCCAAGGGCACCCTCACCGTCTGGGCCATGGGCGGAGAGGGCGAGAATCTGCCCAAGCTCGCGGCCGGTTTCGAGGCCGCGAACCCGGGGGTGAAGATCAAGGTCACCGCTATGCCGTGGCCGGCCGCGCACGACAAGCTGGCGGGCGCCATCGCGGCAGGCACCACGCCGGACATCAGCCTGGTCGGAACCTCCTGGATGGCTGAGTTCGCCGGGACCGGCGCGCTGGAACCCGTACCGTCGCTGATCGATACAGGGTCGTTCTTCCCGGCGGCGATGGAGCCCGTGACCGTCGGCGGCAAGGCATACGGCGTTCCGTGGTATGTCGATACCCGCAGCCTGTTCTACCGCAGCGACCTGCTGAAGCAGGCCGGGATCAGCAAGGCCCCGGAGACCTGGGACGAGTTGAAGGCCACCGCGAAGGCGTACCGGGACAAGGCGAAGACGAAGTACGGCATCTTCCTGCCGCCCGGCAAGCAGGGCTCGGCCCAGGTGCTGCTGCCGCTGGTCTGGCAGCAGAGCGGTGAAGTGATCAGCGCCGACGGCAAGAGTTTCACCCTCGACACCCCGGAGATGGTCGCGGCGCTGACGTACTACAAGTCCTTCTTCGACGAGAAGCTTGCGCCGAAGTCGTTCCAGCAGGGCGACATGGAGCGCTGGTTCACCCAGGGCCAGATCGGCATGGTGTTCACCGGTTCCTGGATGGTGGGGCAGTTCAGCACCATCGGCGGCGCCGGCTTCGACCAGAAATTCGCCGTGGCCAAGGTTCCCGGGCAGATCGCCCGCACTTCCTTCGCGGGCGGTGCGGACCTGGTGGTCTTCAAGGACTCCAAGAACCGCGACACGGCCTGGAAGTTCATCGACTGGCTGACCAAGCCGAACGTCCAGACCAAGTGGTACGGGATCCAGAAGGCCCTGCCGAGCGTACGGGCCGCCTGGCAGGACCCGGCGCTGAAGGGCGACGCGAAGATGTCGGGCTTCGGCGACCAGCTCACCGATGCCAAGGCGGAGCCGGTCGTCACGACCTGGGAAGAGATCAAGCAGGTGATCGAGGACGAAATCGAGAAGGTCGTCATCGGTGGCGAGAAACCCGAGGACGCGGCCAAGCGGATGCAGCAGAAGGCGGACCAGATCGGAACAGGCAGCTGACGATGGCCTTCCTCGCACCGACCAGGGCGCGTGCCCGGCCCGCCGGTACGCGTCGGACATCGGCCCGCACCCGGCGGGCCGTGGCCGGCTGGATGTTCTCGCTGCCCTTCCTGGTCCTGTACGCCCTCTTCGAACTGGTGCCGGTAGTCGCCTCGATCGCCATCAGCTTCACCGATATGCGCTCCACCGACATGCGGAACCCGCTGGCCGTGGACTCGGCCGGCCTGGACAACTACGTCCGGATCCTGTCGGACGACGTCTTCTGGCAGGCCGTGCTCAACACCGTGTACTTCACTGCGGTCAGCGTCCCGTTCACCCTGGCCGCGGGACTGGCTCTGGCCCTGGCGCTGAACCGGGGCATGGGGCGGCTCCAGACCTTCTTCCGTGTCGGCTACTACTTGCCGGTCGTCAGCAGCGTGATCGCTGTCGCCGTCGTCTGGAACTACCTTCTGGCGCCGGATTCGGGCCTGATCAACACCGCGCTGGGCGCGGTCGGCATCGACGGCCCCGACTGGCTCAAGGACCCCGACTGGGCGATGCCGGCCCTGATCGCGATGGCCGTGTGGCGGCATATGGGATTCGCCATGGTGATCTTTCTCGCCGGACTCCAGGGCATCCCCGGAGAACTGTACGAGGCCGCCCGGCTGGACGGAGTCTCACGCTGGCAGTCCTTCCGCCACATCACCCTGCCCATGCTGCGGCCCACGGTCCTGTTCATGGTCGTCATCTCGGTCATCGGCAACCTCCAGTTCTTCGAGGAGCCGTTCGTGATGACCCAGGGCGGGCCGCTGAACAGCACCACCTCGATCTCGTACCAGATCTACCAGACCTTCGGCTCCGGCCAGTACGGCTACGCCGCCGCCCTGTCGTACGTCCTGTTCATCCTGATCGCGCTGCTGGCGCTGCTCCAGTTCCGACTGCTGCGGGAGAAGCCGTGACCACACCATCCGCACGAGGGACGGGCGGAGCCCCCTACCGTGGCCAGCGCTGGGTGTACGGGGTTCTGGCCGTGGGCCTCGCGGTGGTCGTCGCGCCGTTCGCGTGGATGGTCGTCAGCTCGTTCAAGAACGCGCAGGAGATCTACGCCACGCCGCCCAGTTGGCTGCCCGGGTCCCCGACCACCGCGAACTACTCCGAGCTGCTGGACAAGCTGGACATCGGCCGGTTCTTCTTCAACAGCGTGTTCGTCGCTCTGGCCACCACCGTGGGCAACCTGCTGTTCTGCTCGATGCTCGGCTATGCCCTGGCGAAGATCGAATATCCCGGGAAGAGGGTCGTCTTCGGGCTGGTGATGTCCAAGCTGATGATCCCGGGGATGGCGCTGCTGGTGCCCACCTTCGTAGTGGTCGCTCAGCTCGGCCTCGTCGACACCTACGCCGGAATCATCCTGCCGGGGCTCGCCGCTCCGATGGGTGTCTTCCTGATGCGGCAGTTCATCCTCGGGCTGCCGGACGACCTGATCGACGCGGGACGGGCCGACGGCGCCGGGGAGTTCCGGATCTTCTTCCAGATCATCCTGCCGCTGTGCCGGCCCGCCCTGGCCACGCTCGGCATCCTGAGCTTCCTCGCCTCGTGGAACAGCTTCCTGTGGCCGCTCGTGGTTGCCCAGAGCGAGGAAAAATACACACTCCCGGTCGGCGTCGCTCTCTTCGCCCTCGACCACCAGAACCAGGACTACGGACTGCTGCTCGCCGGCTCCACGATGCTCGTGCTGCCGATCATCGGGGTGTTCGTGTACTTCCAGCGGCACTTCGTCCAGGGCATCGCCACCACAGGGCTGAAGTGAGCCTTTGGTGCGACCCGCAGCGCTCCACCGCACTCCCATGCCAGGTACCACCAGACCCCATTGAGAGGGATGACGGACCCCATGAGACGACGCACAGTGATCCAGACCGCGGGCGCCACCCTTGGCGCCACTGTCCTGACCCCCGCCCTCGCCGGTCCGGCGCGGGCAGACGGGGCCGCACCTGCGGCCGGGCACAAGGGCCGGCCCAAGTGCGACAGACGGCTGACCTGCGAGGACCGCGCAACCCTGCAGCGCTACGCCGCCGACACCTGGCGCTCACTCGACGCGCTCGTGTCCCCCGAGACCGGGCTGCCCGGCGGGTTCATCGACGCCGGGCTCACCACCCGCGGCCACCAGACCGGCCCCACGCCCTTCGGCACGTACCTGTGGTGCGCCACCGCCGCATGGAAGATCGGCCTGATCACTCGCCTCCAGGCACGGGACAGGGTCCAGCGCACGCTGACTGCTCTGTCCGGGATCGCCTACCACGCCCCGTCGGGGATGTTCCACCGCTGGTACGACCCGTACACCGGTGACTTCAAGGACGACACCCTCGCCTCCCGTTTCCTGTCCAGCGTCGACAACGCCTGGACGGCGACCGGCCTGATGGTGGTGGAGAGGGCCTTCCCCGAGCTGAACGCCCAGATCCGCGCGCTGCTGGACCGGATGGACTTCGACTGGTTCTACGTCCCCAACGCCACCGGCGGCAACGCGGGCGGCGGGCTGATGCGCGGCGGCTTCTACGACGTGGACACAGGCGGCACCCCGCCGACCGTGCACGACCCCGCCCGCGGCGTGTACTACACCCCGGGCACGTACGGCGCGATGGGCGAGACACGGCAGGTCACCTATGTGGCGATGGCGCTGGGCCAGGTACCCGCACAGGCGTACTTCGGGCAGAACCGCTCCTTCCCGCCCACCCGCGCCGACCAGGAGACCAAGCCGTCCGGCTTCTGGCGGACCTACCGCGGGGTGACCGTATGGGAAGGCGCGTACGAGTACCGCGGCATGAAGATCATGCCGACCTGGGGCGGCTCGATGTTCGAGTTCCTGATGTCGAACCTCTTCGTCCCGGAGGAAGTCTGGGGCCCCGAGAGCTGGGGCGTGAACCTGCCCCTGGCCGTACAGGCCCAGATCGAGCACGGGCTCGACGAGGCGCGGTACGGCTACTGGGGCTTCTCCCCCTGCAACAACCCTGTGAGCGGCTACCGGGTCTACGGCGTGGACGCCATCGGCATGAACCGGAGCGGCTACTCCTCCGACCAGGAGAACACGCTCGTCGACGCCGGCTTCGAGGGCCACCGCCCACCCGCACCGCCCCCGGCGAGCTACGGCGACGGCGTCGTCACCCCGCACGCCGCCTTCCTCGCCCTGCGCTACGCACCGCGTGAGGCCATCGACAACCTCCGCAACCTGGAACGCGACTTCGACTGCTACGGGCCCGGCGGGTTCTACGACTCCATCGCGGTGCGCTCCGGACAGATCTCCCGCGAGCACCTCACCCTCGACCAGGGCATGGTGATGGCCGCCCTCGGCAACGCCCTCGCCGGCGACGTACTGCGGGACCTGTTCACCGCCGGGCGCTCGACCCAGCTGCAGTCCTGTATCGCCGAGGAGCGGTTCGCCGCCGCACCGCGCGTCTGACCGAGGGGGCGTGGCGTTCCCCGTAAACCCCGTGCGCTCCTCACCACTATGCGGCCGCCGCCGTCACCGTCCGCTCGGCCCGACGGCCGCAGCCCCGGAGGCCGCACCCGCGGCCGTGGTTCACACGCCCCTCCTCGCCCCGGGCAGCACAGCGCCTTCGAGTCGAGGGACACCCGCCGTCAACGTCGCAAAGAGCGACTGATCCGCCACGTCAATCAGTAGTCAGAGTGCCCGGGAGAGCCGGAATGCCACTCCTCGCGAGCCGCTGAAGGCAAGCCGCGATCAGCCACATCCTGCCCTCCCGGGCCACCCAACAACCTACGGAGCACCCGATGACCCAGCGGCGCCCCAACATCCTGTTCATCATGGCCGACGACCACGCCGCACACGCGGTCAGCGCGTACGGCAGCAACATCAACGAGACCCCTCACATCGACCGTATCGCCGAGGGCGGCATGCGGCTGGACAACTGCTTCTGCACCAACTCCCTGTGCGCGCCCAGCCGTGCCACCATCCTGACCGGCACCTACAACCACGTGAACGGCGTACAGACGCTGTCAACCGAGTTCGACTCCAGCCAGCCGGCCGTCGCCCAGCTGTTGCGCGACGCCGGCTACCAGACCGCCATCGTCGGCAAGTGGCACCTGGGCCACGGCAAGGGGCACGACCCGGAGGGCTTCGACTACTGGACCGTGGTGCCCGATCAGGGCCGCTACCACAACCCGGTCTTCCTGGACATGGACGGCAGCCAGCGGGTGATCCCGGGCTACGCCACGAACATCATCACGGACCTGTCCATCGAGTGGCTGGACCAGCGCTCCACCGACACCCCGTTCTTCCTGATGGTCCACCACAAGGCCCCACACCGGAACTGGGAGCCGGACGAGAAGCACCTCGACATGTACACGGACGGAGATCTGGCCGTCCCCGAGAACTTCTTCGACGACTACTCGGGCCGCGCGCCGGCAGCCCGCGCCGCGCAGATGCGGGTGGCCGACCACCTCCGCCTGGACGACCTGAAAAAGCTCCTCCCGCCCGGGATGACCCAGGACGAGCAGGCCCTGTGGAAGTACCAGACGTACATCAAGGACTACCTCCGCTGCGTCGCGAGCGTGGACGACAACGTCGGCCGCCTCCTCGACTATCTGGAGGAGCACGACCTGGTCGACGACACCATCGTCGTCTACACCTCCGACCAGGGCTTCTTCCTCGGGGATCACGGCTGGTACGACAAGCGCTTCATGTACGAGGAGTCACTGCGGATGCCGTTCCTGATCCGCTACCCGCGCGAGATCCCGGCCGGATCGGTGAGCGACGCGCTCGCGATGAACGTGGACTTCGCGCAGACCTTCCTCGACTACGCGGGCGTGGAAGCGCTTCCGCGAATGCAGGGCGCCAGCCTGCGCGGTGTCGTCAGGGGCGAGACCCCCGGCGACTGGCGCACGTCCGTCTACTACCGCTACTGGGAGCACGACGACGGCATCCATCACGTCTGGGCCCACTACGGTGTCCGCACCGACCGCTACAAACTCGTCTACTACTACGCCGACGGCCTGGGCCTGCCCGGCACCTCCGACAAGGTCATGGAACCGGAGTGGGAGCTCTTCGACCTCCAGGAGGACCCGTGGGAGATGAAGAGCGTCTACCACGTCCCGGCATGCGCGGACGTGCGGCGCGAGCTGGAGGCCGAGCTGGCCCGCGTCCAGGAGGAGATCGGGGACAAGCCGTACGTCAGGGGGCAGGCGTGAGCGCCGCCGAGGCCGCCCACGCGGACTGGCGCGAGCGCATCTACCGGCCGTCCGGTCAGGCAGCCGCCCCGGCTCCGGACGTCACGCTCGTCGCCCCGCGCAATGTGCGGACGCGGGCCGGGGCCGGCCACATCACCCTGGAGTGGGACCCGGTGGACGGGGCCATCGGCTATCTCGTCCACCGGGCCGTGGGCGGCGGGGAGTTCGCCACCACCAAGCAGCGTGACATGGACGTCCCGCAGGTCCCCGCACCCCGCTACGTCGACACCGACCTCAAGTCAGGCGAGCCGGTCCGCTACATCGTGGCCGCGGTCGCGGGCATGGAGGTGACCGGCCCGTTCTGCGACCCGGTGGCCGCCGCGGCCCCGAACGGGACCGCCGGCGCGCCGGCTCCGGTCACGGTGACCGTGCACGCCGACCGGGTCACCCGGGAACTGCCCAGGCCCTGGCGGCCGATGATCGGCTCCGAGCACCTGTCGTACGCGCTCGCCGAGGGAACCACCGGCGGCCGTCCCATCGGCGTCGAGCTCACCGCCGCGCTGCGTACGGTCCACGAGGAGCTCGGCGTACGCACGGTGCGGGCGCACGCGATCCTCTGCGACGACCTCGGCGTCTACCGGGAGGTCGACGGCGAACCCGTCCACGACTTCTCCGGAGTCGACGCGGTCTACGACAACATCCTCTCCCTCGGCCTGCGTCCGATCGTCGAACTCGGCTATATGCCCCGCGACCTGGCTTCCGACCCCTCCAAGACGGTCTTCGGATACCGGGCGATCATCTCTCCGCCGAAGGACTACGAGCGCTGGGGCAACCTGGTGCACGACCTCACCCGGCACCTCGTGGACCGCTACGGGCTCCAGGAGGTGTGCGACAACTGGGCCTTCGAGGTGTGGAACGAGGCCAATCTGGAGGTCTTCTGGTCGGGTACGCCGCAGGAGTTCTTCCGGCTGTACGACGTCACCGCCGCCGCCGTGAAGTCCGTGCACCCCGCGCTGCGGGTCGGCGGCCCCTCCAGCGCCGCCAACGGCTGGGTGAACGAACTCCTCGCGCATGTAAGCGAGTCGGGGGCAGCCCTCGACTTCGTCTCCACGCACACCTACGGCAACGCGCCTCTGGACTGGCGGCCCGTCCTCGCCCGGCACGGCCGGGAGGGCGTGCCGGTCTGGTGGACGGAATGGGGTCCCACACCGACCCACTTCCACGGGATCGGCGACGGACCGTTCGGCGCCGTCTTCCTGCTGCACGGTATGAAGTCGGCGGCCGGACGGATCGAGGCCCTCTCGCACTGGGTGGCCTCCGACCACTTCGAGGAGCTGGGGGCCCCGCCGGCCCTCTTCCACGGCGGCTTCGGCCTGCTGACCGTCGGCAATCTGCGCAAGCCCCGCTACTGGGCGCTCTCGCTGGCCGAACGCCTCGGCGAGGCGGAGCTGGCCGTCGAGGCGGCCGGGGACATCGGCGGCGTCGAGACCTGGGCGGCGCGGCACGCCGATGGCCGGATCGGAATCCTGGTGTGGAACGGCACCCTCAACCACGCGCTGGCGGAGGGGGACCCGGTGCTGGCCCGGCAGGTCAGGGTCGAAGTCTCCGGGCTCGGTGACCGCCCGTACCGGGTGACCCATCACCGTATCGACGAGCGGCACAGCAACATCCGCGCGGTCTGGCGGCGGATCGGCGGCGGGGACTGGCCGGACGACACGCAGTGGGGCGAACTGGAGCAGGCCGACATCCTCGACGCGTATGAGCCCGAACGGTCCTTCTCCGGAAAGCTGTCGTTCGAACTGCCCATGCCGGGTGTCTCGTTCCTGGAGCTGACTCCCAGGGACTGAAGCACCGCCGCGGAAGGCGGCGCCGGTCCTCCCCGATGGACCGACGCCGCGTTCACTGCGGGTGGAGGTGACACAGCTGCGGTGTTGCGAGGGTCAGGTCCGCGACGGTCGCGCCGGCCGACTCCGTGGAGTTCTCCGGCAGTGACCTCGCCTCGCTGCGCTTCCCGCACAGCAAGCTCTCCCGCGTCGTCTTCCGCGACTGCAAGCTGATGGGCGCCACCCTGGCGGAGGTGACCCTGGACAACGTCCTGTTCGAGAACTGCAACTCGACTACAGCACCCTGATTGTCGGCGTACTCGAGAAGGTGGCTCTGGCAAGATTTTCGTAGCCGGAGATCATCTCGGTGACGCGGTCGGCCGGTCCGCGTAGCGTCGGCGGAGGTGGGCGATCAGGACGACGCGGTGCCGGAGAAGGGAGACGCCGGTGCGACCGGCCATGAGGCGTTTCTGCAGCTTGACGTCGGTGATGCGGCCTTCGTTGACCCCGGAGTTGTAAGGGGTGGTGATTCCCTGGGCGACGGCATGCCGGTCTTCGTGAAGGGCTCCGGCGAGGCCGGTGAGAGGGGCCAGTCCGCTGGTTGCGAGGTCGTTCAGCCAGTCGGGCAGGGGTGTCGCGTCTCGGTTGTCGAGCATGGTGGCAAACCGGCGGACCAGGTCGTGGGTGGTTCTGAGTTCGGGGCAGTGGTCGAGGAGCCGGGGCAGGCGGTCGTTGATGTGTGGGCTGCGGCGGTGGGGGTGGGTGGTGATCCAGCGGGCGGCTTCGCGAGGCGAGGGCGGTCGCTCGCGCGGTTCGTCCAGGGGCAGGCCTCGCCTGAGGGGTGCGACGGCCATTTTGACGCGCTGGTAGTGGCCGAGGTAGCCCTTGGTCTGGAGTTCTTCGTGCAGGATCTTCGCGCTGTGCTGTCCCTCGTCCCAGCGTTGTTGCAGGTAGTCGAGGTAGGGGTCCAGGGTGGAGGACTTGCGGGGCGGGCGGCGCATCACTTCCTGCCAGGTGCGGGCCCGGGCGTATTTGCTGACGGTGCGGCGGTCCAGGCCGAGTTCCCGGGCCACGGAATTGTGGCTCCGGCCAGAACGTGTCAGGGCCTGCACGGCGTCGAAGAGCCTTCGGGCGTGGCGCCCGGCTCGCGTGTCCGCAGCAGTGTGCTCGGCGGCGTCCTCGGCCGGGGCGGGACCGGTCTCGCTGATCGGGGGAAGTGCTGCGGGCAGGCAGCCGCGGTGAGCGGAGGCGATGTCCTGAACCCGGCGGGAGAGGCCCTGCCAGAGGTGGAATCGGTCGCTGACCTGCACGGCATCGGGGGCGCCGACGGTAATGCCCTGTAATGGTGCACTCGGGTATTGGAACTGTCCGAATGCCTCGGGCTCAGGCTCTCGGGCGCTGGCTGACGTCGGCGGCGTAGGAGTTCCAGTCACCGGCGGCGATCTTCTGCCACTGGACCGCGCTTTGGATGTGGATCCCCAAGGTCTTGGCCAGGATCGCTGCGGAGAGTTCGGCGGCGAGCGCGAATAGAGCGGTGTTTCGGCTGCCTCGTGGGCTGATCCCGAGTGCGTGCAGGCGCCGGGCAAGCGCGCCTTCGGTCAGCGGGAGTCCTCGGCGGTGCCCTGGGAACAGCCAGACGGACTCTTCGTGGAGGGCACCGCTTCCCGGTGACCGGCGGATGGCGACGAGTTCGTTGATGAGATCGTCCAGCGGAGCGGGCAGGACGATGGGGCGGCTGCCCAGGTGCAGGGAGGTGCGGTCGTCGTGGTGGAGTACGTGTTTGACGGTCAAGGCCGTGATGTCGCTGAGCTTTTGTGCGTATAGCAGGACCAGAAGCCCGGCGGTTCGAGTGACGATGGGGCAGGTGTCGTCGTGGAGCAGGCTGCGGGCATCAGTCCACCTGCGGTCCTGGTCGAGGGGTCCGGCCGGGCCTTGCCAGCGGATGCTCGGTGCGGTGAGGCGGGAGGCATGTCGGTGGGTGACTGCCCACCGCACGAAGTTCGCGGACCGTTGCCGGTGACCGGGGCCCTCGGTGCGCCAGAGGTCGAGGTCGTCGGCGAGGTAGGCGAGGGTCTCGTCGCCGATGTTGCTGGGGGTGATGAGGTCGGCGAACTCCAGTGATGAGGCTGCGGCCCGTGTGATCTGGCCGCGTGGGTCGAGCTGGCCCTCCTGCGAGCGGCCGTTGAAGAGAACGGGCAGCAGCTCTGGGGGTACGCCGAGGCCCTCAAGGAACCCGATGGCCTTGTGGATGTCGGAGAGCCGCTTCTTGCCGGACTCGAGCTGGGACAGGTAGTTCTGGCTGATCCCGGTGAGTGTTGCCAGGTCGGTCTGGGCGAGTCCGGTGCGGGACCGGATCAGCCGGCTGAGTTCCCCGAAGTCGAGTGCGGCTGCGGCTGCGCGGATCTGCGGGACTTTCCACACGGTGTCCGGGACCACGGGCGGCGCGGTCGCGGGGGATGCGCGGAGGCAGGGCGCGCAGCGGTCGTCCTCGTTGTACCGGCTGATCCGGCAGTTGCAGTTGCAGTGGCAGTTGAGGCACTGACGCGCGGGTGTCACGGCCGGATGTCCTCCTGGACCTGTCGGCTGGGTCAGCAGTATCGCTGCCGTGACGGTCTGTAGGCAATCCGTAGCGCTCTCCTGGCCGGGTTCAGGCGCAGAGACGGGTGATCAGGGTGGGGAGTCGGTCCGGCTGGGTCAGGTCGGCGAGGACGTGGTCGGCTCCGGCGTCGGCGAGGGCGGTGGCCGGGGTGGTGCCGGAGGCGACGGCGATGACCTTGGCTCCGCCTTCCCGGCCGGTGCGGACGTCCTGGAGGGAGTCCCCGATGATGACGGTGTTCCGGTGGGTGAACGGGTGCCTGTGGGCTGCTCGGGCTCGTTGCTGGGCGAGAGGTACCAAAGCGGGGCGGTGAGGGTCGTCGGACGCGTAGGCCCCGATCCCGGTCTCGATCAGGGTGCTCAGGCCGAAGGCCGTGAGCTTGGTCTCGGCGCTGGCCTTCAGGTTGCCGGTGACGACGGAGGGAACCAGGTGGGGCGCACTGCGGACGGCGGTGAGCGCCTCGATGGATCCGGGCATCAGGGTGCCGGTGGAGAGCATGTGCTCGCGGTGCAGGCTCAGCTGGTGCGGCAGACGCTGGATGATTTCCTGGGTGAGCCGGGCGGTGTCGTGGTCGGGTACGCCGTTGGCCTGGAGGAGTTCGCGGACGGCCAGCGGCATGGTGACACCGGTGCCCTTCGCCGGCAGCGCTTCAGCGGGCCGCCCGACGACTTCTTCGAAGACTGCCCGGTAGACGAGCCGGTCAGTGTCCCCCACATAGAGCAGGGTGCGGTCGATGTCCCACAGGACGAGGATCACGCGGCCGTCCGTTCCCGCAGGACGGCACGGCCCCGGTCGAGGAGGCCACGCACGGCGCCGGAGCTGCCCAAGCTCTGGGCTTCGTCCAGCATGGTCTGAAGGTGGTCGTCAAGCCGGGCGGAGCGCACCCCGCCCACGAGTGTCAGCACGTCCTGTCCTGTCGCACAGCCCGCGTCGGTGTCGCCGGCCCGCATCTGCGCGGTGGCGGCTCGGGAGAGGAACTGCGCGTGGGTGCGGATTTCGTGGCGGCTCAGGACTCCGCGTGCTTCGGCGAAGGCGGCGGCGGCTTCGGCGGGGCGGCCGAGATCGAGGTAGCAGCTGCCGGTCTGGCCGAGGATTTCCCCCTGATTGATCCAGTACAGCCAGTGCGGGTCGTCCTCGCCGCGGCCTCGCGCGCACAGCTTCCGGGCTTCTTCGAGGGCGGTACGTGCATGGCGTTCCTCGCGGAGCCGGGCGTGGCCTCGGGCCTGCCGTGTCAGCAGCATCGCGTGCAGGGCGGGAGCGTCCCATGTGCTGATGGCCTGACGTGCGGTGCGGGCGGCGGTCACGGCGTCACGCGGGTCCCCGACGGAATAGCCGTGGATGGCCAGATACGCCAGGGCTCCGGCACGGAGACGGGAGTCGCCCGAGGCGTGCGCGGCACGCAGGGCACCGACGAACAGGCCCTGGGCGGCGTCGTGCGCTCCGCTGTCGAACGTGAACCACCCGGCCTGCATCGCGGTATCCGCGGTGACAGCGGCCAGCTTCCGGCCCATGGGCTCGTTGTAGGTGCCGTTCTTCAGCAGGTCCAGCAGCACTCTCAGATGCGTGGAGGCGGTGGCGGCCAGAGACCCGCTGCCGCTGCTGGCGTCAATCTGGCGCAGCGCGTCAGTGGTGGCTTGCAGGGAGTTGATCAGGGGCGGGGCCACCCGGGCTCCCCCGCCGGTGGACGACGCCATGGCTTCGGCGGGGGCGATGGCCGATTGCAGAACATAGTGAGTCAGTCCGGCTCCGCCCAGGGCGGTCAGCACACGGCGACGCTTCATGGAACCTCCGATGGCCACATCCAGTGACAGCACCATACGGTCCACGGTCCACGGCAGATCAGGATCCAAACCACCGCCAACAGGCACACGGCCGGCTCCGCCGAGAGGCTCCAGAAGCAGCGGACGGAGGTCTGCCGGAAGACCGAGTCCGGAGAGGAAGTCGATGATCGCATCGCGGCCGGAGAGCTGCTTGCGGCCTCGTTCCAGGTCGGAGATGTACGACTGGGTCAGCCCTGTCAGCGCGCACACCGCCATCTGTGACAGGCCCGAGCGGCGCCGCAGCAGGCCCAGGATCTCCCCGAAATCCCAGGCGGCAAGGGCTCGGAGCACCCGCTCGTCACGCCAGGCCCGGTCAGGTACCTGGGGGAGGTCCCCGGTTCGCGCGCACGGGCCGCACAACGGCCCGGGGTTGTACTGGCTCAGTCGGCTGCGGCACGTGGAGCATCCGCGGAACGTCATCTCCATCGCTTCACCCGTCATAACTGGACTTTCTGGGAGCTCCGTTGATCAACATCGGAGTGACAACGCCGCACCGCCTCTGCGATATCGCTTCAGCGATACCGCCACTACGGCCGGTCTGCGGAGTCAACGGATCCGAGGAGCCTTCGCCTCTGGGCGCCGGGCGCTGTTGGAAGACGTTCGCCTGATGAGGCGTGGGAGCCTCCGTGGAGGAGCTCGTCGAGCAGCGTCGCGGTGGTCGCTGGGTCCGTGGTGTGGTGGATGGTCCGGATGCCCAGGGCTTGGGCCGGTGGGAGGTTGTGCGCGTGGTCGTCCACGAACACGCATTCGGGTCCGGTGAGGCGCAGGGCGTCCAGAGCGCGCTGGTAGATGCGGGGCGACGGTTTGCGTACGCCTTCCCGTTCGGACAGCACGATGGCGTCGAAGAAGTCGTCGTACATGCCCAGCGCCTCGTACGGGTTGTAGGGCGTGATGCCGAACGAGTTACTGAGCATGGCGACCTTGACGCCGGCGGTGCGAGCGCGTTTCGCCACGTCGACGATCAGCGGTTCGGGTCGCAGGTTGGCCAGGGCCCGCCGCATCAGGTCGGTGGAGTCGATGCCGAGGATGCCGCCGATGGTGCGGTTCCAGTCGTCCTGAGTCGCCTGGCCGACTTCGAGGGCGGCATACACCTCCACGCCCAGGGGATTCTCGTTCAGGGCGTGGAAGTAGGCGCCGGGCGTCAGGCCCTCCGCCCGTTCGAATGCCTCGCCGTTGAGTCTCATCCGTGTCGTCAGGACACCGCCGAAGTCGAGGATCAAGCCACGGTAGGGGGTGGTCGTGGTCAACGGTGCTCCTTGCGGACGACGGGGAACAGAGGCCGCCTGTGGTCGCTCTGCGACCCGGGGGCGGCCGGGCATTGCCCTCCCGTGGGGGAGTGAATCCAGTATCACTCTGCCTGAGCCGCATGGGCATATGGTCTTGATGAGAGGACCTGTCCGCGACAACGAATGGACAAGCCATGGTCAGTGACGGCGAGTTGTTCAGCATCGGCAAGAGGGTCAAGTGGCTTCGCGAGCGACGCGGGATGTCGCAACGGGCGCTGGGAGACCTGATCGGCAGGTCCGAGAACTGGGTCTTCAAGGTCGAGCACGACCGGATGCCCGTGGACCGCGTCTCGGTCCTTGTCACCCTGTGTCAGGTATTGCGGTGCCAGATGGAGGATCTGACCGGCGGATACGTCATGGGCGTCAGCACCGGCAATGCCGAACACGAACACGTACCGCAGATCCGCCGGACGCTCTCCCTCCAGGCGTCGCTGCTCCCCTTGCGGCTGGAGGGCATCACAGGTGAGGACTTCACCGCGTCGGTCAAGGACACATGGGAGGTCTACGAGACGCAGACCCATGGCCGCTACCAGGAAACCGGCTCGCGGCTCCCGACCCTGCTGCGCCAAGGACACGCGGCGCTGCGGGACGCTCGCCCCGAACAGGAGCAGGCCGTTCTGCGGCAGCTCATCAGCCTGTACGGCCTGCACCAGGTCTGGCTGCGCCGGGTCGGCGAACCCACCCTGGCACGGATCGCGGCCGACCGCGGGCTGGCTCTCGCGGACAACGCGGGCGACCCCGCGCTCGTGGCGGCTGCCGCCTGGAACCTGGCGTGTGTTCTCACCTCGGCGGGAGACGTGGCCGACAGCGTCGAACTTGCCCGGCAGACCATCGCTCAGTGCACGCCGGGCGCGGACTCCTCCCCCGCGCACTGGTCGGCCTACGGAGCGCTGCATCTCCAAGGGGCTGTCGCCGCGGTGCGCGCGGCCCTGGGGCCCGTGGCCTGGGATCTCTACCGGGGCGCCCAGGCCGCCGCGCGAAGGGTCCCGGGCGACTGCAATCACTGGCACACCTCCTTCGGCCCCACGAACGTGGCGATGCACGAAGTACACCTCAAGGCGGAGGAAGGTGACGCAAGCGACGCGCTTCGCGCCGCCGACACCGTGCAGGTCAATCCCAGCCTGCCGCTGGAACGCAGGACTCGATACCTCATTGAGGTCATGAACCTGAACCGGGTACAGAGGGACGACTACGGGACGGTCCACGTCCTGGGCAAGCTCATTAAACAGTCGCCCGAGGAGATCGTCTTTTCTTCCCTGGTCAGGGAAGCTGTGGCCGACCTGCTCAAGCGTGAGAAGCCGGTGTGGCGGGATGACCTCCGGAAGATCGCGAAGCACATCGGGCTCGCCGCGTAGTGATCACGCAACCCCTGAGCGTTACTCAGCCCTGATTTTTACTCAGGGAGCCCGGTATCAACTGGCCCTACTTTTACGGGCTATGACCTCCAGCCACGCCCGGACAGAAGCTGTCGAGGAATCCGAGACGCGCCACCTGCGCCTTTCCCCCGGGGCCGTCATCGGTATCACAGAGGCCGGCCGCTTCGCTGTCCCACTCGTCCTGTGCGGGAGGGCCGCGAAGCAGGCGTCCGTCCCGCTCATCATCACGGCCGACGAGGCAGGCCAGCTGTACGGACAGCTCGGCCGGCTCCTTGGTCCAGGCGGTTCCGGGTGAACGCACCCCGCCGCTGCCACCGCTCGCGCGAGAAACCCGTGGCGTCCCCGGCCGAGCGTCATCGGCGTATCGCCACGGCGATATCGCCCTCGCGATACCGGCAGGTTCGCTCCTCCCCCCAGACTCGTCGCACACACAGGAAGATCGGCCGATCGTCGCCGTCCGACACGGTCGCGGACGTGGGGCTCCGAGCCTCCTCGTTCCGCCTGGCTGTCCTCGTTCCTTCCCCTGTTTCCTGCCGGAGGTCGGTCATGTCCAGCACCATGAGAACGGCTGTCATCTATACCTGCCGTCCGGACCCGGCTGCGGCGATGGCCGAACTCGGGGAGCTGGCGCAGGCAGCCGAGGAGCGCGGGTACGCCGTCCGGGCGGCCGTCAGCGACACCGCCGCGTCCGGAGTCCCGCTGGGGGACCGTCAGGGGTGGCGGTTCGTGGACCGGCTCATCCGCGATGGTGGTCCGCAGGTGCTGGTCATGCCGTCGACGGCGGAGCTGGAGAGGGATGCCGCCGACCGGTCGGCGGTGCTGGAGCGGCTCGCGGAGCGCCGCGTGCGGGTCGAGGCGGTCCGGCCGGCGTCGTGGGAGGTGTCGCAGTGGCGGAGGATCTGGTGCCGCTGTGATCCCCCAGGCGGTGGCGCGAAGCATGCCGCCGGCCGGGTGCGTTCGTGCCGTGCCGTCTTCCCGGCTCATCCCGCCCATGCCCGCGCCGCCCGGCGGATGGTCGAGGACGCCCTGCGGGCGTGGGGGGCGGACGGTCTGCGCCAGGACAGGGACCTGGTGGTGCTGGCAGCACATGAACTCATCACCAACGCCATCAGCCACGGATCGCGCGCCGGGGACCCGGTCGAAGTGACCATCGAGCGGGATCAGCGGCGGCTGCGCGTCGGGGTTGAGGATCGCTCACCCGCTCCTCCGCGCCCGCGGTCGGCAGGGGACGGGGACGACTCCGGACGGGGTCTGGCACTCGTCGCCGACATCGCGGACCGGTGGGGCACCATCCCGCGCCCCGACGGAACCGGCAAACAGGTCTGGATGCTGTTCCGCGCCCGCCGACCGCGCGTCGCTGTCGCCGCCTGAGCAATTTCATCCGGGGCCCCGCCATCAACGCTCCGTTGAGCACCCTCACACTCTCACTGGAGTGACCGACATGCACCCTAGTTTCGCATCTGTTACCTCTGTCGCGCCCTGGGCACGTACTCCCTCACTGCCCGCAGGTTCGTTCGCAGCACGGACGCGTCAGCGGCTGGCCTCGTTCCGCGTGCGGAGATTCCCGTGGGCGGCCGGGCGGCCGTACCGCGACCCGGCGTGCACGGCCGGGACCGCCTTGGACGCCGTCCGGATGCTGCTGGATTCCGACGTCCCGCTGCCCTGTGAGGCGGAGCCGCTCGTCCCGGTGCGGGCCGAACTGGCCGCACATGGCCGGGCGCTGGTGGAGGTGTGGACGGAGCAGGAGCGCCAAGGGCAGCGGCTCTCGGCGGCGGATCGGCAGCTGGTGGCCCGGGTGCGAGAACACGCCGATCGGACCTCGGCAGACTCGGGTGTGCGGGCGGTGATCGCTCTGGTGCAGCTGGCGGAGCTGGTGCAGGACCTCGCACAGCTCACACGGCGGCTTGGGGGATCGCCAGGCTTCACCGGACTCCCGGACGACGGATGCCGGAGCAGGCGGTGAGAGCGGCCTTCCCGTACCGGCGCCCACCGGCGTTCCCGGCCGCTCATGCCGGACACCGGGATGCCGCCCCGTGGACCAACCCCAAAGCTCTGGCCCTGCCCGCGGGCGGAATGCTGCGTACCGTTGCGGAGGACCGAGTGGCGCGGGGGTACGGCCATGCTCCGTAACCGCTGCCGACCGGTGCGCTTCTTCCTCGCGTGCCGCAGGCGAACCCGGAGTGAGGCAGGTGTGGCCGGGCAGGCTGTCCCGGGGCCCGCGTCTTCGAGTGTGGCGGGCACCGGAGTGTGGTGGCCCCGGCCGTACGCCGTGGACGACACGAGCCTGCCGCCGCCTGACGCGGGGGCGGAGGGTGCGGCGCGGCCGGATCTGGCCCTGGATCTCGTCCGCCGGGCGGGGGCGGTCGCCGACCAGCGGGCGATCGACGACCTGTTCCCTGACGGGGAGCCGGTGCACCGGCTGCTCACCGAGGCGAACACCCGGGTTCTGCACCGGATCGTGGCGGTGCACGGCTGGCCCGGCTACCGTCTGGTCGGCCCCGTGGGGGCCGAGGCGGCACTGCTCATCGCCCTGGACTGCGAGCCGGTGTTCTTCCTGCGCACGCTGGCGCGGCTGCTGCACGATGCCGTCCGTGCCGGGGACGCCCCGGCGCAGCATACGGCCCTGCTCGCCGACCGGATCCGGGTGCGTCAGGGCTGTCCCCAGCGCTACGGCACCCATGTCCGCACCTACCCGGATGGGAGTCATGAGGTGTGGCCGGTGGACGATGTCGACCTGCTGCCCGCGCGCCGTGCCGAGGCCGGACTTCCCCCGCTTCCCGAAGCCCTCCTCGACACCTTCCGGCAGCGGCCGGCAGGCGACGAACACTGACACCTGCCGGTCGAGCCCCGCTGTTCCCGAGCGCCGCCCTGTTCAGCACGTGCCCAGACCGTCACCCGCTTTCTCTTCTCCCATTGACGTCTTGAGAGGACGGCCTTCCGCGATGGAACCGCCGACGCTGCTGTATGTGCTGGTGGCGAAACGCGGCTGGCTCAGTCACCGAACTTTCGCTCCCCGATTCCGTGAGGCCGGGGACGAGGCCGCACGCGTCCTGCGGAACAAAAATCTCCGCGGGGCGCAGATCCCGCCCACCACCTTCCGCCGGTGGCTGCTGGGAGCCCAGGAGCCCACCGGGAACAACGCGACCATCCTGGAGCAGATGTTCCATCTGCCCGTCGCGACACTGTTCCAGCCGGCCGCGGACCGGGGCTTCCCGGAGGCACGCCCGCCCCACGCGCGGTCCCTGGCGGCAGCCCACCGGCTGGACCTCACCCACCCCCATTCCTACCTCTTCCCCACCACGGCCGCCCCCGGGACCGGCGGCGTCTGGTACCTCGACGGCGCGGACCATTTCGACGGCACCTCCGTCGCCATCGCGCAGTACGAAGCCACCCGGCACCGGGACAGTGTGGTCATCGGGGCCGAAGACCTCACGCACGTACGGTCGTTCGCCCGGCCCACCCGCCGCGGCCTGCTGATCGGGTCCCTCGGCGCCCGTGGCGGTGACGATCTCTTCCTCCTGGACAGCGCCCACGCCCGCAAGCAGACCGTCCTGCCCCATGTGGACCGGCTCACGGTCCCGGCGGCCTACCGGATCGACCACCTGACCTACGCCCTGGTCTGGGCCGGGCTCAATATCGACGACAGCCTCCAGGCGGACGACCACGCGCTCGGCGCCGAAACGGAGAAGGCGACCGCCCAGATCGCTGCGGAGCGGACGGGGATCGCCCGCTCCGCCGTGCCCGACCTCAGTGCGGTCGGCGCGTTGTGGCTCGGCTCCCGGGTGTGCGCCGACTACGTTGCGCGCCACCTGCCCGACACCAGCGAGCCGTTACAGCTGTGGGTCCAGTCGCGGACGGGAGAGGAAGCAGCCGCCTGGCTTCTCATCCGGGATCGGCACCGGCTTCTTGCCCGGCTCCGTGACCACACCACGCTGGCGCCGGGGCATATCGCGTTCTGCGTCCCCGAGACCTCGGTGAAGAAAGCCCCGCCGTACGAGCGGGTGCTGCTGCTGCTGACGATGGCGATGATGGAGCAGCACTGCATGCAGGTCGCGCTGTGTGCGGAGGCCGAGTACGCGGACCTGGACGAGGTCGTCGTGGTGCCCGGCGAGCGGGCCGTGGTCGCGAACTGGCTGCCGCGCGGGGACGGCATCTGCTACGCGGCCGTCTCCGATGAGCCGTCCCGGTTGGCCCTGTACACAGGGGCGATCGACCACGCCCAGGCGGTCAGTGTGATCGCTGCCCCGGACGCCGCGACCCGGATGCGGCGGGCGGCCGAGTACCTGGACCTGGACTGGCAGTGGCTGACCGACCGCTGCCGTGACCTGGCCGCCAGCGGCACCGCGGCACTGATCAGACCCCGCAGCCACCGGGTGGACCTGGGCGAGGCGGAGCGGGCCATCGGGTACCTCGCCAGCCTCCAGACCGAATGACGCACATGCCCACTAATCAAGCGAGCTTGATCTGCTCGCCGCCTGCGCCCACCACGCCGCCCCGGCAGCCATCCAGTTAACCTTGATCAGTGCTGGCGGTGGCACTGGACCCGACGCCAGCGCCGCTGCTGCGGGCTCGGGCGCGATCGCCCACCGCGCTGCATGAGGGCCGTACACGGCCCAAATACGCCGCGACCATCAGGCGCCAACCGGGACAGATCCGCCCAAGAGCCCGTGGGACTGCGCACCCCAGGGAAGGGTGTGTGGCCGTCGACACAACAGCTCATCGGTCCGCAGTGCGATGTGGCACACCGCCGCTCCATCATACTACTGGAAACGGCACCGCAGGTTGCGCAACCGCTCCTTGGCACGTGCAGATGGAATGTGCTGAGCTAGATCCAAGGCTAGCTGAGCCGCCGTGGCGGCTCCGTCAACCTCCTGGTGCCTCAGCCTAACTTGATCGTTAAGCAATGCGGCGGGGGCGTGGGGTTGTTGACTTCTTCGTTCGTCGTTTCGTGAGGCTTGGTTTGCCGACTGTGTGCACGTAATAGCGTGTGGTGGGCTGGTTGTTCCTGCGGCCGGGTGGCCGTCCTGGTCCGGGCGGGAGGATTTCGGTGCTTTGGCTGGGCAGGCGGCCTTGGGGCGGAGGTGCCGAAAGTCTCGGCGGACCCGTGCGGCTGGCGTCGGGCCAAAGCCACGGCGAGACGTCCACGGCCAGCACCAGCCGACCGTCCGCCGCCCTCGGCAGCGGCGCTGGCAGGGCGGGCTACCCCGTTCGGCCTGGTCGCCGGGGGCGCCCCGGTGCGGATCGGGACCGGAGTGAAGGTGTAGTGGGGGAGCGGTCACCGGGCCGTGGCACGGCCGGACGCCGACTGGCTCGCCGGCGCCGTCACCTGCCTTCAGCGCGGCCCCCTGCTGGAAAGCCTGAACGTGATCGCCAACGACGCCGGGCAGGTACGAGGCGGCCGGCTCTGTCGTTCCGGGACCACCGGCGGACGGGCAGGCGCACCGGCCGGAACCCGACGTGGTGTCGGTGCGCCACCCCCGGCCCGTCGCTGTGGCACTCGGCGCAGCCCGCGCCCCCATCCGGTGCAGCGGGCTGCTCGCGCAGCAGTTCCCGGCCGCCGCCCCGGAACCCATCGACGCCCTGCTCAGCGAGCCCGTCTCCCGGAACTCGGTTTCCGCGAGGGCGCTGACGGGCAGCGGGCCCGGTGGACGCCCCAGGCTGCGTTTGGCTTCAGGTCATCCGCCGGGCGTAAGCCCCCATACGGGCTCCCACGCCCTGCGCATCGCCCTGGCGTCGATCCTGCTGAAGCGCTCGTCGATCCCGTCGCGGGCCTCCTGGACGCGCCGCCGCACGGATGCCCAGGACTCGCCCTGGAGCTGTCCGGCGCGCTTGCGGGCGATCCCGTCGATCCATACGTACTCGACGTCGTTGGGGTTGGCGTAGAAGACCAGAGCGGCGGCGGGGTCACGCAGGGCGGCTGTGTTCGGCGCGTCGAGGCGGGTCAGGACGATGTCGGCCTTCTTGCCCGTCGTGAGGCTGCCGATCTCGTTCTCCAGGCCCACGCAGGTCGCCCCGCCGAGTGTGGCGTACTCCAGCATCTTCACCGCGGGGAACCGGGTGCCGCTGGGCAGCCCGCCCGGTGTGGTCTGTTCGTTGTCCCGGAAGCGCATCGCCTGGAGCATCAGGCGCATCTGGGTGAACATGTCGCCGTTGAAGCCCGAGACGATGTCGACGCCCAGGGACGGCATCCGCCCGGACTTCACCACACGTTCCAGAACCGGGAACGTACCGGACATCTGCAACTCGGTGTCCGGCGTCGTCGAGAGCCAGCCCCCTTCCCGCGCGATCAGGGCGAGGTCGTCGTCGGTGAGGCAGTTGCCGTGGGACAGCAGCAGGTCGTCGCCGAGCGCGCCGGCGTTCGACAGGCTCTCCACGACGTTGACGTCGTCATTGATGCCGATGGCGGCATGGAAGGTGATCCGGGCCGGCTCCAGCGTCCGGCTCCACGCGAGTTCATCGAGGACCGGCTCCATGCTGGGGAAGGTGAAGAACTCGCTGCTCGCGATGCCGAAGCGCAACAGCCCGTCGTCGCCGGGGAAGTGCTCCTCCCTCACCCGCGCGGCGTTCTCGCGGTGGAACGCCTCGATGGGCCCGGCGATCTCGGCGATGATCGAGGAGGGCTCGATGTCCTCTCCCGGGGTGTAGCGGGGGTTGCGGTAGACGCCGTACCCGAAGATGCCGCGGATCCCCGATTCCCTGAGCCCTCGGACCAGGGCGTCTGAGTGTTCCGCGGAGACCTGGAGGTGGGAGTGGTCGACCACGGTGGTGACGCCCGCGTTGATGGCCTCAAGCGCACCGTAGTGGTTGCCCAGGTAAGCGTCGTCCACGCCGTAGCAGACCGGGTACATGGTCCTCATCTCGACCATGTACTCGAAGAGGCTCCAGTTCACCGCGACGCCGCGCAGCAGCGATTGCCACACATGGCGGTGGGTGTCGACGAAACCGGGGCTCGCGATCATCCCGGTGGCATCGACGACCTCCGCGTCGTCGGCCTCGATCCCGGTTCCGACACGCTCGATGCGGTCGTCGATGATCAGGACATCGCCCACGGCGAGGTCGCGGGTCGCGGGGTCCATCGTCGCCAGCATGGCGTTCCTGATGAGTGTCTTCTTCATCTTCGCTGTGGTGCCTTTCGTTGGTCACGGAGCCCCGGAGTGGCGAGCGCGAGGCAACTGCGCGCGGCGGGATGGTTGAGGGAACGGCGGGCGCGGCCCGGGAAGCGGGCGCGTTCTGGGGCTCACGGGTTCGACGGCTCGTCCCATGGCCGGGGGCGACGGCTGCGCGTCGTCCGTGCCGGCGGCAGGGCCACCGGTGCGGCTCCGGAAACGATCTGGTTCGACACCGAGCCGATGCCCTCGGCCACGAGCGTCACGACGTCGCCCGGGCGCAGCGGTGGCGGGTCGTCCCTGCCCGTCCTGGCCCAGTACTCCAGTAGGCACCCGCCTCCGCACGTCCCGGCTGCCAGGACGTCGCCGGGCAGCAGTTCGGCGCCGCGGGAGGCATAGGCGACGATCTCCTCGAACGACCACGACATGCTGGCCGAGTTGTCACCTCCGCCGGGCAGCGGGACGCCGTTGACCTCGGCGTGCATTTCGAGGGCCAGACGGTCGCCGCGGCGGAAGGGTGCGAGTTCGTCCGCGGTCGCGATCCACGGTCCGAGCGTGTTGGCGAAGTCCTTGCCCTTCACCGGCCCTACGCCGATGGGGAGGACGGACGCCATGAGGTCGCGGGCCGACCAGTCGTTGAAGAGGGTGTAGCCCGCGATGTGTTCGGCGGCCTGTTCGGGTGTGAGGTCCTTGCCCGGCTTGCCGATGACGGCCGCGAGTTCGAGTTCGAAATCGAGGCGTTGACACCCCGGGGGCACCTCGACAGGCGCGGCGGGTCCGATCACGGCGTTGGTGTTGGAGAAGAAGAATACGGGCTGCTCGTACCACGCGGGATGGGGTGTCATCCCGATGCCCTCAAGGTGCTCTTCGAATGTGACGTAGTCACGCAGCGTCCTGGGTTGTACGGGGGCCAGGAGCGTCGTTGAGGACAGTTCGCGTTGCTCCCCCACCGCCTGGCGTGCGACCAGCATCTCCCGCTGCGACGGTGTGGCCGTCAGGAGTTCGTCGAGGTCGGCCGTGTCCGCCAGCGGCTGGACCCGATCGCCGTCGACGATGGCGACGGTCGCTATACCGTCGAGCTCGATCCGTGCGATCTTCACGTGCTGTCTCCGATTCGGCTCTGGGGCTTCCGGGCGGAGTGCTGGTGAAGGTGGGCCATGTGGGCGAACTGCGCCAGCCGGTTGGCGCGGGGGCGCGCGGGGTCGAGCTCCTCGTAGACGTTGAGCACGTTCGCGGCGATCCGCTCGTGCTCGGCCATGTCGGCGAACGGGGTGAGGTCGATGGAGGCGATCGCCGCCTCCAGGCCGAGCCCGGACTCGAAACGCCGCGTGGCCTCCGCCTCGACGTAGGTGAGGTAGTCGCGGACCCGCCGCACCCCGGTCTTGTCGGTGACGGGTCCGTGCCCCGGCACGATGGCGACGACGTCGAGGTCCAGGATGAGGTCGCAGGCTGCGACGCAGCGCGACACCGGTCCTTCCCACACCAGCGGGGCGGCGCCGATGAAGAGGATGTCGCCGGTGAAGAGCACCCGCGCGTCCGGCACGTGGACGAGGACGTCGCCGGGTGTGTGCGCGGGTCCCGCCTCGATGAGCCGCACCCGGCGTCCGCCGATGTCGAGGTCCAGTGATCCACTGAACGTGCGCGTCGGGGGTGTGGCGGTGATGCCGGACGGGTCGAAGCCGGCGGCTACGGCGCGGACGAACTCCCCCACTTCGTCGTCGCGGTGCCACAGGTTCGCCAGCTCCACCGCCCCGGCGGGCGTCATCAGCTCCGCTGCGGCGGCCGAGGCGACGATGTCGACGCCCGGGCCGGCGACAAGCTGGTTGCCGAACCAGTGGTCGCCGTCGGAGTGTGTGTTGACCACCGTCCGGATCGGGTGGTTCCGGGTCAGTGGGGCGAAGGCGTCGAGCATCTGCGCGGTGTGGGCCAGGTCGAGGTGGGTGTCGACCAGCAGTGATTCACCAATGCCCCGGATCAGCCCGGTGTTGCTCTCCCCCCAGTGCCCCTCGGGCAGCAGCCAGGCGTGGCAGTCGCCGCCGAGGTCGTGGGGTCCGTTGGAATAGCTGGTCATCGCTCTCTGTCTCTCGGGTGAGGACGGCGGGGTGGCGGGGCAGCGCAGTACACGTGGCCCGCGATGGCCGGCGCACTACGGGCGCCGCCCTTCGGCCGGGGTGCGCTGCGGCCAGGCCCGCCGTCGACGGCCGTGGTCGCCTCGCATCTCGTTACACTGGGGTGCAGAGTGGGATCGAGTCTGCACCCGAGTGCAGATCCGGTCAAGGGTCACGCCGAGGATTTGGGAGTCGTGAGTTGTCGAGCACATCGCCGCGCACTGGACGGGACACGTCGGGACGGCGCACCCCGTCGACGCGAGACCTGCTCTACGACGCGGCTGCCGCACTGTTCGCCGAGCGGGGCTACGAGAACACCACCATGGCCGACATCGCCGAGCGGGCCGGCACGTCACGGCGCACGGCATTCAACCACTTCCCGCGCAAGAGCGACATCCCGATGCTGTGGACACGGCGCATGGCCGACGTCGCCCTGAGCGAGGCTCAGGCCCCGATCCCGGCGGAGACGGGTCAGCCGGTGCGCGACTACCTGCGCCTGATCAGTCGCATGGTGGAGGCCGACCCGGCCGTATCGCGGCAGATGATGCTGGGCTGGACGGCCGCCGCAGGACCCATCCTGTACGAGTCGGAGTTGCTGGTCGACCTCGCGCCGCTCCTCGCGGAGGGCAAGCCGGCCGGCTGGGTCGACCCGTCCGTCGATCTCACGGTGGCCGCCCACACGCTGAGCGACGTACTGATGGGCGCCTGCTTCCGCTGGACCCGCGAGGGCGATGCGCCCGTGTCGCTGGAGACCCAGGTGGACGACGGCGTGACCCTGGTGCTGCGGGCCCTGCACCCGGCCCGGTAGGCGCGCGCCGTACTCGGCGGCGCCCCTCCGGCCCGGTGCCCCGCCCTGGCGGGCAGCGGACTCGGCGCACCGGCAGGATTGCACACAACTGCACTTGAGTGCAGAATGGGCGCCGGCCTTCATGACGCCCGCGGTTCCGCCGGTGCGACGGCCACTTCTGCGAGCCTTGAGGGGGCGAACGATGCGTGCGGTGGTATGCGACGACTTCGGTGGACCGGACCGGTTCGACGAGCGGGAGGTGGACCGACCGCCGCTCGGCCCCAACAGCGTGCTGGTCAGGCTGGCCTACGCGGGGGTGAATCCCGGCGACTCGCGCATTCGGCAGGGGCAGTTCGCTCCCCGGGCGCGGCACCACTTCCCGCTGGTGCTCGGCCTGGAGGGCGCGGGGTTCGTGGAGGAGATCGGGGTCTCCGGATCGCCTTTCGAACCCGGCCAGGCGGTCTACGGCTTCTTCCTGCACGACTACGCGGGCGACGGGACGTACGCCGAACTGGCACCGGCACGATCGAGCCAGCTGGCGCCGGTGCCGCCCGGGGTCCCCATCCGCGAGGCCGCCGCGGTCGCCTGCGCCGGCGGCACCGCCATGGTGCTGGTCGAGGAACTCCTGGACGTGCAGCCGGGCGACGCGGTCGTGGTCCTGGGCGCGGCCGGCGGAGTGGGCCATTTCGCCGTCCAGCTGGCGGTTGCGCTGGGGGCCGAGGTGATCGGGGTGGCCCGGCCATCGAACCACGCGTTCGTACGCGAGCTGGGTGCCGCCCACGTGGTCGACTACCGCACCGAGAACGTCGCCGCCGCTGTCGCGCGGTGGGCGCCCACCGGCGTCGACGCCGCCGTGGACACGGTGGGCGCCGAGGCACAGGCACAGTTGTCGGGAATGGTCCGTCCGGGCGGACGGGTCGCGTCGTGTGTCCACGCACCCAGGACTGACGACTTCCGTGCGCGCGACCAGCTCTTCCAGTACCGGTTCTTCGAGGCGACCCCCGCCCGCATGGAGCGGCTCAGCGAGCACGTCGCCGCCGGACGCGTCCGTCCCAGGATCACCCGGGAGTTGCCGCTGTCCGAGGTCGCGGACGCGCACCGCGCGATCGACGACGGAGACGTGCGGGGCAAAATCGTGCTGAGGATCGATGACGGCACACCCAGCGGTGACCAGGCAACATCCCCCGTGCTCCCCGCCCGGGCCCCTGTCCGCCGCCAATGACGCGCGGACCCCGCCACCGACCGCAGGAGACCCTCAGTGTCCGTGATCATCACCGTCGCAACAACCGGCCCCATCGCCACGAAGGCCGACAACCCCAGCCTCCCGACCAGCCCCGAGGAGATCGCCGCCGCTGTCGCCGAAGCGTACGCAGAGGGCGCGGCCGTCGCTCACCTGCACTTCCGCGATGCCCAAGGCCGTCCGACCGCCGAGCCGGCCATCGCCGAGCGCACCATCGGCCTGATCAGGGACAGGTGCCCCATCCTCATCCAGATCTCGACCGGAGTGGGCCTCGGCGTCTCGTTCGAGGACCGGGCCCGCCTGGTCGAACTCCGCCCGCAGATGGCGACCCTCAACCCGTGCAGCATGAGCTTCGGGACCGGGGAGTTCCGCAACCCCCCGGCCGATGTACACCGGCTCGCGGCACGGATGCAGGAGCTGGGCGTCAAACCGGAGATGGAGATCTACGACATCGGCCACCTCGACGCCTGTCTGCGGCTGATCGACGAGGGACTCATCTCCGGTGACCCGCAGTTCAGCATCGTCCTCGGGGTCCGCGGTGGCGCTGCGGCCACACCCGCCAACCTCCACACCCTCGTCGCCCGCCTCCCCGAGAACGCGGTGTGGCAGATCATCGCCATCGGCAAGGCGAACCTTCAGCTCACCGCCATCGGCCTGGCCATGGGCGGCAACGCCCGCGCCGGTCTCGAAGACACACTCTTCCTGCGCAAGGGCGACCTCAGCCCCGGAAACACTCCCCTGGTCCGTCGCACCGTCGAGCTGGCGCGAGCACTCGACCTCTCGATCGCCTCGGTCGAGGAGGCCGGACATCGATTGGGGCTTCATACCTGACACCCGAGCCTGGACCGGCCCCCAACCCGAGCCCGATGCGAGCGTGCGCCGGTCTAGGCGGCACCACACGTTCACGCGCACCGCGGCCGAGTGGCTGGACGACGCCATCACCGACCGTGCTGGAGGACGAGCGGGAAGTGCAGCGGCGAGCCGCCCAGCCATCCGCTCAAGGACGCGTTCGACGACAGCGGGTTCGTCGCCAGGCCCGCACCTCCGCCAGTGTCTGGCCAGCGGTTCTTCGAGTTCGTCCAGTTTCGCGCGACGCGCGGTGATCCGTTCCATCAGCCCGGGATCCGGCATGGACCGGATCGTCGAGGGTCGCCCGGTCACGGTGAGTGGGAACCGACGGCTGGTCCCTGGAGCGAGAGATGACTGTCCTCGAACTGATAAGGGTGCGCCCGGCGTCGCTCAGCTCAGAGCACCTGCTGGTAGCGGAGTTCAGTGAGCGTGATCCCGTCGTAGACTTCGTCCTGGGCCGCACCGTCAGCCTGATAGCCAGCCCGCTCGTAGAAGCGCTGGGCTTGTTGGTTGTCACACAGAACCCACAGAGCTGACACCTCGAAGCCCTGGCCCTTCATCTGGGCATGAGCCTCACCCAGGAGGATCCGGCCGATGCCCTGGCCGATCAGATCCGGCGAGATGTACAGGGCGTAGATCTCACCGACCCGACCCAGACCGGGCATCTCACTCCGGCACGGCCCGAAGCAGGTCCACCCCACCGGGCCACGGTCACCGAGCGCCACAAGGTCTCGTGACGTTCGTCCGGGCTGAGAGAACCACTGCCGCCGTTGACCGGCATCACCTTCCACCGTCATGGCATCCAGATACGTCTGGGGAACGATGCCAGCGTACGCCGCCTGCCATCCTCGGACTCGGATCGCCGAAACGGCCTCGATGTCGGCCGCATCCATCTCCCGCACGTGCACCATCGCGCCACCGTAATGGCACCGGTACCTGAGAACGAACTGCTTTACCCCGCCGTCGGCACCTCCCTCAACGAGAGCTGCTTGACGAACGATCCGCTCCGCGGACTGCCGCCCACGACGAGGGTGAACCCTCCGAGCACAGGCCACACCAGCCCATTGATCTGCGACTTCAAGTTGGCAGAGGCTTACGGCACTGCACAGTTTGTGGCCCTGACTCGTTCGCCCGCCTTGCTCACGGTGTCTCACCTGGGTGCGCGTAGTGCGGGCCGGTGCGTCGGTCGTCGTTGCTGTCTGCTGCGGTCGTTTCGCGGTCGTCCTTCCGTTCCGGGGCTGTGGGGCCGTTCTGTTGGTGCTGCTCCAGGCAGTGTGCGACGGCCCGTGCCGGGGGCAGACGACCGCGGAACGACGGAATGCTCTGGTGGCAGCGACCGCCGGATTGCTGTTGTAGTGCGCTTTGCGCGTGCCCGCCCCGTGGGGACGCCTTTCGCGCCGCCGTGCGCCTGCCCCGCCCTGCCCCGTCGTGCAAAGGCACTGTGATGAACCGACCCCTCTCCCTGCCCGCCCGTCGGCCGTACCCGGTCCGGTCCGGGCGCACCGTGTCCGCCCGCCCGTCCGGGGGTCAGGGTGATATCTGAGGAGCCGCCCGCCCGTGGGCGCGGGGCGCGGCACCGCCGGTCGGCGGGCCAGGCGCGGTCGGCGGATCCGGTGCTGCGGCGCCGTCACCTGCGCGCCGTTCTGGTCCCGGCCCTGGCCGCGGCGGCCGGTACTGCCGGGATCGGGCTGGTGCTCGTCGCGGTGCAGCCGTCTGTGTGGACGGCCGGGGCGTGGGCGGTGACGACGGCGCTGAGCACGGGGAGTGTGCTGGCTGCATGCCGCCGCGGCCGGGCCGCCGCTCTGGCGGCCGAGGCGGCGCGCGCGGAGGAGCGGCGGCGGGACACCGAGTGGATTCATCATCTGCACCGGCTGGTGGCCCGGGGACACGAGGAGTTGGACGCGCTCTCCGACCGGATACGCCGGGGTGAGCGGCCTCCGGTGCCCCCGCCCCGGCCGGCGTCCCGGGGCGGGCATCCGTACGAGCATCTGGAGCGTGCGCTCACCTGCTATCAGGATGCGGCGCTGCGCACGGTCGCGGATGCCGCCGCGCGTCAGGAGGTGGAGATCCTCGTCCACATCGCGCGGCGTCTTCAGTCCCTGGTCGTACGGTCCCTGGCGAAGCTGGATGCCGTGCAGCGGACGGTGGAGGACCCCGACGAGCTTGCTCTCCTCCTCGACCTCGACCACCTGATCACCCAGCTGCGGCGCAGTGTGGAGAGTCTGGCGGTCCTCGGGGGCGCGGTCCCGCGGCAGGTCAAGACGCCGCTCTCCGTCAAGGCGGTGCTGCGGCACGGCACGGCGGAGATCGAGAAGTTCGGCCGCGTCCGGATGAGCGCGGTCAGTGACGGCGCGGTCCACGGCCACGCGGTCGTGGACGTCACTCATCTCCTGGCGGAGCTGCTGGAGAACGCGACCGGATTCTCGCCGCCCGGCGAGCGGGTGCGGATGAGCGCCGCCCGGACCGCCGGGGGTCTGGAGATCCGGATCTCGGACCGCGGGCTGTCCATGCCCGCCCCGCAGCTGGACCGCCTGAACCATCTGCTGGCCCGTCCCGAGGACGCCGACCTCACCGCCCAGCTCAGGCAGGGGCAGATCGGGCTCATCGTCGTCGCCCGCCTCGCCAGCCGCCACGGCATCACCGTCCGCCTCCGGGAACACGACGGCGGCGGCATCGAGGCCGCCGTCACCCTCCCCGCCCGGCTCCTCGCCCCACCGGCACCAGCACCCGTTCTGCCGCCGCCCGCCGCTTCCCCTCCCGCACGTCCCCGGGCCTACATCACCACCGCCGCCCCGCCGCCTCTTCCGGGCCCGCGCCGCGCCTCGCCCCCGCCCGACACCAGCGCCACCGCCCCTCCCGCCGGGCCGGGACGTCCTCCGCTGCCCCTGCGGACCAGGACGCCGCGCACACCGCCAGCATCCCAGCCCGATCCCGGCCCCCAGCCTGCGGGGACCTTCGACGCACAGGCCACGGCCGCCGCCGCCGCGTTCATCGAACAGTTCCGGCGCGGTGACGGCACCGTGCCAGCCGACTCATCCCCACCCGACCATGTGGAGAGCACCGATGACTGACCAAGTTCTCACCGATCTCATCTGGCTCCTGGACGACTTCGCCGGCCGGACCCCCGGCACCCTCGCCGCCGTCCTGTGCAGCAGCGACGGCATCAGGCGCTACCACCACGGCCTCTCCCGTGAGGGGGCCGAACATCTCAGCGCGATCGTCAGCGGCTTCTGCTCGCTGGGCGACAGCGTCGACCACATCCCCGGCCTCACCCACGGCGGCGGCGAACTCCAGCAGGTCGTCGTCCTCCACGGCTCCCTCCAGCTGCTGGTCGGCCGGGCCGCCGAGCGCTCCATCCTCGCGGTGGTCGCCGCCGGCTCCGCCGACACCGGCCAGATCGGGCACGAGATGGGACTGCTGAGCAAGCGGCTCCACGAGCATCTGTCCACCGCCGCCCGCCGGGACGGGGCCGGGTGACGTGCCGGGCCCCCACAGCCGGCCCTGGGTCGAGGACACCACCGCACGCCTGCGCCCCTACGCCCTGACCAGCGGGCGCACCCGCCCCACCCACGCACTGGCCCGCGATTCCTACGTCCGGGCGGACGCCATCCCGGACCTTGCAACGCGCACGCTGGACGAGGAGCAGGACCGCGCGATCCGCCTGTGTGCCCAATGGATCACCATCGCGGAGCTCTCCGGACTGCTGCGCGTTCCCGTCCAGATCGCCAAGGTCCTCATCAGCGACCTCATCGACCTGCGACTGCTGATCCTGGAATCACCGTCCCTGCACCCCGACCCCACCGCCGATCCCCACCTCCTGGAGCAGGTCATTGCCGGTCTCCGCAACCTCTGACACCGCTCCGGTCAGCCTCCGGCTCGTGATCGCCGGCGCTTTCGGTGCCGGGAAGACCACGCTGGTCGGCGCCGCCAGCGAGATCACACCGCTGAAGACCGAAGAGCCGCTGACCGCCGCCGCCGCCGGGGCGATCGACTGCCTCGACGGCGTGGAGCACAAGAGCACCACCACCGTGCTCATGGACTTCGGCCGCATCACCCTGCCCCAGGGCCTCGTGCTGCTGCTGTTCGGCACCCCCGGCCAGGACCGATTCCGGTTCCTGTGGGACAGCCTCACCCGTGGCGCCCTCGGAGCTGTCGTCCTCGCCGACACCCGCCGCCTCCAGGACTGCTACGACTCGCTTCAGTATTTCGAGGACAGCGGTCTGCCCTTCGTCGTCGCCGTCAACCAGTTCGACCACGCAGCCCGCTACACCGCCGATGAGGTCAGAACCGCGCTCCAGCTCGACCCCGGGGTGCCGGTGCTGCTGTGCGACGCCCGCGACCGGCACTCCGCACGCGACGTCCTCATCGCCCTGGTCACCCACGCCCTTGACCGCACCCGCCGCGCACCCGCCCCCTAACCTGACCGCGAGGAACACCCCATGACGTTCGATCCCTCCACCGGCTACCGCCGCCTGCCCGCCCTGGACGAGAACACCGCACGCCGCCTGGCCCTGCTGCGCGAGCTGAGCCTCACCGACCTCATCACCGCGGAACTCGACCGCTTCGCCGAACAGCTCGCCCGGGAGGCCGGTGAACCGTTCGCGATGGTCAACCTCGTCGGCGACGCCCAGCACTTCGCCGGCCTGTACGCGGCCACCCGGACCGACAGCGGTGAGCCCCTGCCGGCGGTGGGCCGCTCCATGTCCCTGGAGCACGGCTACTGCCCCGACGTCATCGACCGGGGCTGCGCCCTCATCCTCCCCGACGTCTGCGCCAGCCCCCGGTTCGCGAGCAACGACGTCGTCGACGACATCGGCATCCGCACCTACGCCGGTGCCCCGCTCATCCACCCCGGCACCGGACTGCCGATCGGCACCGTCTGCGTCGTCGGCACCGAGGCCCGCCCCAGCTCACACGGCAAACCCATGCTCCACCTCATCAAGACCGCCGCCGCGAAAGCCACCCGCCTCCTCCTGGACGAAAGCACCCCCAGATAGCCCCCTGGTGGGCTCTGTTGGAGAACGTGTGGGAATTGATCGGCCCTTCCGTGTGACGAGGATCGGGCAGACTGGCGCTATGCCGGGAGGAAAACGTCGATCGAGAACGCCAGCTGAGTACGTCGTCGCTGGGGTATGGCCTGATGCGGAGCTCGAACCGCACGCAGGCGCCCGCGGGATTCAGGTCCTGGCGCGCCGGCTGCGAGACGTAATGGCCAGCCGGTCGCTGAGTGCGAACGCGCTCGCGAAGGCCAGCGGGGTGAACCGGCAGGTCATCACCAACGTGCTCAACGGCGCGGTCTGGCCGGACAGCCTCACCGTCCTCGGCCTTGAACACGAGCTCGGCGCCGATCTCTGGCCTGCTCAGGACGGTGCCGTGAAGGTGACCGCGGAGGACGGCTACGGGGGTGCACCAACTGATGTAGGCGTCCTGGAACGCTTCGTTTTCGGGCCGGACGTCCTGCGGATGATGTCGGTGGAGTACGCGACCATCCTGTACTGGCACGTCGCCCGTTTTCACGTCGCGGCCGTCAGCGACATGCTCCAGGACCTCGCCACCTCAGCCGAGACCGAGCCCGGTACCGCCGACACGGGCGAAGGGTTCACGCTGGGAGAGATCGCTTCATGGGACCAAGAAGAGTGGTTGACATATCACTCAAGCGCGTGCGCCAAGTCCACAGACGAACCACCCTGTTGACGTTCGAAGTACCCGCCCACAACGTGAGAAGCGCCTTCCAACACACCTCGCTGAACTACGCAAAGACAGTTTCCCACAAAGCCCCCTGGTGGTGTCTGTCTCACACCCCGGCCAGCCGTACCGACCACGGCGTTCTCGCGGTGCCGAGGGCGACCTCGGCGAGGCGCAGCAGCTGGACGTCCGATGTGCCCGCCGGGGCGAACATGTGGAGCGCGTCGCGGAGATAGCGTTCGATGGGCCGGTCGGTGAAGAGTCCGGCGGCGGCGTGGATCTCCATCGCGCTGCGGGCCGAGTCGATCGCCGACTCGACATTGATCAGTTTCGCGTTCATCAACTCCGCGTCGCACGGCATCCCCTGATCCAGCAGATGCACCGCGTGGTACGCGGAGAGCCGTGCCGTCATCAGCCGTGACTGGAGCTTGCCGAGCTTCAGCCTGATGGACGGCAGGTCGTGGAGCGGCTTTCCGTAACGGTGCCGTTCGGCGCAGAACATCGTGGTCTCATCCAGGATCGCCTGATGGATGCCGAGCGATACGGCGGTGAGGTTCGCCCGCCCGTACAGCACGCTGGAGGAGTACGCCACGGACAGGCCGTCGCCCTCCTCGCCGAGGCGGCTGGAGGCCGGGACCCGGCAGTCCTCGAAGTGGAGTTCACCGAAACTGAAGCCGTGCAGTCCCATGGCGGGCGCCTGTTCCCCGGTGCTGACACCGGGGCGGTCGGCCTCGACGAGAAAGGCCGTCAGCCCCTTCGAACCGGGTCCGGTCCGCACGACCACGCCGTGCAGATCGCCGACATGGCTGTTGCCCACATAGATCTTGCGGCCATTGAGAAGGTAGTCGTCGCCGTCCCGTACCGCGGTGGCGCTCATACCCAGCACATGGCCACCCGACTCGGCCTCGGTCACGGCGATCGTCGGCAGACACTCGCCGGCCGCGACGGCCGGCAGCCAGGTCCGCTTCTGCTTCTCACTGCCGAAGTGGAGGATCTTGGCGACGCCGAGCTGGGACGCCTGCACCATCGCGCCCATCGCGGCGCTGACCCTGGCCAGCTCCTCGATAATGATCGTCTTGGCGAGATGACCCGCTCCCATACCGCCGTACTCGGGAGCAACGGTCGCACCGAGCCAGCCCTGCCGGGCGATCAGCCGTGACAGATCCTCCCGTACCCGGCGGGAGGTCTCCATCGCCGGTATCTCCGGAGCCACCACCTCCTGTGCGAACGTCCGCACCCGCCGCCTGAGACTCCGGTGAGTCTTCGTCAGGAAATAGGCGTCCATGATCCCCCTCGCTCTCACGCAACCACCTGGGACAGCGCCGAGGCTCCCGACAGTCGGCGCACCGGCGGCCACGTCCAACAGCGTCCGGGACCGCGCACCCTCACATTGGCGGTTTGTTGCGGTCGCCGCATCACCCCCCAAACGTCGTTTCACGGTCGTCCAACGGCACGCGGCACTCCCCTCGCCCCGCCACCACCGGACAACAGCCCCTGAAACCGGCGGATACCGAGGGAAGACGACCGCGAAACGACCAAACGGCAGGGTGGCGACGGTGCGCCCGAAACGTCACAGTGGCGCGGGACGCAGCCCGTGCCGCCGCGTCACCCGTGAAGAAGCGGCCCCAGCGGGCCGGACACCGTGCGCGCAGCACACCACCCTCCCAGCCGGAAGCCTCACCCTCATGGCAAAACGCAGCAGACAAGCCCGTATACCTGATACACGGCGATTCTCTACCCGGAAGGTTCTGACGGAGGAGGACGCGGAGCACTTCGTCGTCGCCGTCCTGACCGCGTACCGCGTGCATTCGATCCGCGAAATCGCCGCCGGAACCGGCCGCTCCTACGGATCCGTCCACCGTGTCCTCGCTGCCGCAGGAGTCCTGCGGCAGCGGGGAACCGCAGGCCGCCCGCCGGCGGACTCGCCCTAGCTCACGGAAGACCGGAGGCTGACACGGCCGTGCGCATCCGTCACCGTCGCGCTTTCCGGGACCGACGTCCGGCTCGCTCACCGGCGCAGCCATACCGATGACCCCTGGTGCCCCACTGCTTCGAGGAATCCCATGCCCGACCACCCGGACGTTCCCCTGCCCGGCCGGCAGGCGAGCACCGCCCGCCTCTACGGCGCCTACCAGGGCGGCGGCGAGGAGAAACACGCGTACCCCGTCGACGTCTCCCTGGCGGAGGCGGTGAAAGGTCTCGGCCTGGACACTCAGCTGATCGCCCGGCAGAACCGGCTCTTCCACAACCGTGCCGTCCAGGCCGTGGCCGAGTTGGGCATCGACCAGGTCCTCGACATCGGGGCCGGGCTCCCGGCCCAGACCGGCACCAACACCCACGAGATCATGCAGAAGGCCATCCCCACGGCCCGCGTCGTCTACGCCGACAACGAACCGTTCGTCCTGCGCCACGCCGAGGCCCTGCTGCACAGCGGCCCGGACGGCGCCACCGCCTGCGTCCAGGCCGACCTGCGCCGACCCGACATCATCCTCGCCGAAGCGCGCCGCACCCTGGACTTCGACCGGCCCGTCGCCGTCCTCCTCATCGCCCTGCTCCACTTCCTCCCGGACGACGACGCCCCCTACGACCTGGTCGAGCAGCTGGTCACCGCACTCGCGCCCGGGAGCGTGCTGGTGCTCAGCCACGTCACCGACGACTACAACCCCACCGTTGTGCGCAGAGCCGAGGCCCTGCTCGGTGAAGGGGGGATCCGGTCACAGGCCCGCTCACGGGACGCGATCCTGCGGTTCTTCACCGGAGTCGGCCTGCTGCCGCCCGGACTCGTCCCCGTCCACCAATGGCGCCCGGCCGACCCCGACCCCGGCGCAAGCCCGGCACAGGACATCCCCGCCTCCGACATCCACAACTACGGCGGCATCGGCCTCAAACCGGCAAGCCGACCGGACGGCGCGCCCTCCGAACAGACCGAACGGGCCGAACCGCCAGAGACCGGCCCGGGGAACACCGAGCACCCCGGCCCCGCACAGCCAGCCCCCCGCCCCAGCCACGGCGGCACTGCTGTGGCCGCGTTCGGCGGGGACATCGGCGACCGCGAAGGGCCGGCACTCCGCGAACCGCTCGACGCCCTCGCCGACGAGCCGCAGGACGCCGTGGTCCTCGACCTCACCGGCTTCGAGTTCCTGGACCCCACGGGCCTGGGCGCGCTGCTGGGCCTGCGTCACCGGCTCCGCGAGAACGGGCGGACCCTGCACGCCACGGGCGCGGACTCCGTCCGCAGGATCCTGCGGATCACCGGCCTCACCGACGCTGTGCCCCCGCAAAGGGACCTGCCGCAGGCCCTCGCCGCCACAACGCCCAAGGGCCCGGCACGAGCACTGGGCACGTTCGAGCCATCCGCCGTCCGGAGGGCAGGGTGATGCCCCGGCAGCTGCTCCTGCCGGAGTCCGGCGCGCGCCTGCGATCACTCCGGCGCCAGGCCAACGCCGGTGCCGAGGAGTATCGCACCGGGCCGATGACCGTCGTCCTCTACGCCCTGACCCGCCCCGGCGGCGACCCCCGCGACGACCTCGCGCTCGCCCAGGGACTGGCCGGCAGCCGTCAGTGGCCGGTGCACGCCCGCCACAGCGACACCACCGGCGACCTCGACCCCGCCCTGCGGCCCGGCTGGGCCCGCGCCCTCAACGATCTCGGCCGGCAGCACGCCCAGGCCGTCGTCGCCGTCAGCCGCACCGCGATCAGCAACACCACGGCCCTGTACGAACAGGAACTGGCCCGGCTGCGCGGCCACCGGGCCGCGCTGTACCTCGTACGGGAAGAGACCCACCTGTGAACCCGACCCCCGCACGGACCGCCGACAGCCACGGCGACGCCGTACGCGCTGTCGCCACCGCCTTCCGTTCCCGGGGCCAGTGGGCCACTGCACAGCCCGCCGAGCCCCGCACAGCGGGCACAGCGGACACGGCGGAACCGATCACGGTGGTCCTTGAGAACGTGCTTCCCCTCAGCCTCGCCGGGGCACCGGCCGTACCCCTGCCCTCCGACCTGGCCGCCCGGACCCTCGAACGAGCCCTCCGAGCCCAGGACATCCGGGCCCGCGTCACGCTCGCCGACTGGCCCCGCAACTCCCCCCGCATCACACTGTCCAGCCCCGGCGACGCGCACCGGCTGGCCGATCTCGTGTGGGCGGAGATGCCACAGCCGTACCAGGCCGCCCACCACCTGCGCACCGCACTCGGCGCTCTGGAGATCAAGACAAGCGGCCCCCAGGTCAGGAACGACGGCATCGACATCGGCAGCATGAGCGCCGAGCACGCCCTGGCCCTGCTCACCCTCCTGGGAGGCAACCCGCCCCCGCACCTGCGCCCGGCCAACGCACGGCATCTGGACGGGATCGTCAGGCGGTTGCGCTACCGGCTGCGCCTCGTTCTGCCCGGGATCCAGGTCACCGCACGCCCGGCCTGCGGCACATGCCGCGCATCACGCCCCCACCAGGTCGTCATCGGCACCGCCGCCCTCGACCACATCGCCGCCCTCACCGCCCTGCTCAACGCAGCCGCCCCGACCTGTCCCTCCACACCGCCCGCCACCACCGGAACCCGCCCTTCCCGCTGACTCAGTCGACCGCGACTGATCGGAGCACTTCGTCATGCCTCACAGACCCGGCCAGATCCGTGTCATCTTCGGAAACCTCGCACTGGACGGACACGGAAACAAGACCACCTGGACCTCCTACTACAACCTGCTGCGCTCCCACGACCCGCACCTGGTAGGGCGGGCCGAGGTCAAAGGCGCCGACCACAACGGGGAAGCGCTGCTGCTCGCCGCCGAGGAAGCGCTCACGCCCCCGGGCAAGCCGTGGCTCCGGCCGAAGGGGTTCCTCGGAGCCGGAGCCACGGGCGGCCTGCGGACCGCGGTCTTCGTCCGCACCGACGTCTTCCGGCCGGTGCGGCGCGGTGACCACGGACAGCCGTGGGGCTGCCCGCCCACCTCGGTCGACCTGCGGCTCGTGCCGTACAACGGAGACCCGGACTGCCTGCGCGAGATGTGCTTCGCCGCCGCGCACCACCACTACGCCTCCCCGCCCGCCCGGCAGACCGAGACACAGGAACTGACCAAGTTCGCCGACCGGCGCGATCCTTGCGACCGCACCCCCCGGTTCCCCAACGGCCGCCCCCGCGAGGCGCTCCTCGTCATGGACGCCAACTCCTACCCCGAGCCGGGGACACCGGGCGACGTCCCACTGCCCCAGCCCCGGCAGATCGAGGACAAAACCCATGTCCGGCACCGATTCACCGAGACCGCACCGGGACGGCTGGTCCCCGACACCTACAGCGACCGGGCTCTGCGGGACGTCGGCCTCCAGGACATCGCCCGCCACCTCGCGCTCACCACCGGCCGCACCGACGTCCTCGCACCGACCACACCCGGCTACGCCGACCAGGGCGGACAACTCCGCGCCTGCCGCATCGACCGGGCCTACGCCTCCGCCGGCGTCCTGGACGCGGTAGAAGACCTGACACTCATCGACTGCACCGGCCTGAGCCCTCACCACGCCCTGCTCATCACCATCTCCCGCCGCAAACTCGCCGAAACCCTCTCCCGGACGCACCACACATGACAACCCCGGGCAAGCCATCGACCGCCCGGACACGACCGACCGTACGAATGACGACGGCAGGCCCAAAGCGGACCACCACCCGAGAGCCGAAAGCCGCACCATCGCGGGTCGCTCGACACGACCAGCAACGCCCTACCACACCGAACCAGCGCAGAACCAGATCCCGACCAGCAATGGAGACAACCATGACCGTCATGACCACCCCCGCACCGACCCTGACCGGACAGCAGACAAGTCTGCTGAGCGAACTGAACGCCGTCCTGGCCCGCCACCCCCTCGGCGAAGGCTTCGCGATCATGTACGCACCCGCGGACATTCACCTGACCGACGGCGAAGTCCTCGTCCAGGTCGTGAACCCCCAGACACGCATCACCGAGCTGCATCCGCGCAAGCTCACCGACCTCGCCGCCGACGACATCCTGCACACCACGCAAGTGATCGACCCGACAGACCAGGCGTTCCTCGGCTACGCCACCCATCCGCAGGCGTCGGAATGCCTCACTGGCCCCAAGCGCCTCAGCGGCAGCGCCAGCCACGTGTACTCCATCTAGAGATCCCTGCCATGGACGCTCTTGATCACCAGACGGCGGCAGCAGCGATCACCGCACGCCTCGCC